>NZ_JAALDT010000284.1:0-5566 GCF_014144995.1 Dietzia sp. DQ11-71
GCCGAATCCGGCGATGGTGAGCAGGACCGAGCCGAGGACGCCGCGCCACAGTGCCGGACCGGAGGGGCCGTTCAGGGCGGCGCGGGCCGAGGCGGTCGTCGCGGTGGTCGCCCGGCGGATCCGCGACGATGGTGTCGACGGCGACGGCGATGATGACGGTGACGACGACGAGGTGGTCGTCTCCGGCCGGGGTCCGGTCGCTCCCTGCA
The DNA here is from genome assembly GCF_014144995.1 of Dietzia sp. DQ11-71. Lineage (NCBI taxonomy): Bacteria > Bacillati > Actinomycetota > Actinomycetes > Mycobacteriales > Dietziaceae > Dietzia > Dietzia sp. DQ11-71. The sequence goes on from NZ_JAALDT010000284.1 coordinate 210, forward strand.
CGGATCAAGCCCGCCTGCGGGTCGCGGCCTCCGCCAGTGCCCGCAGCGTGTCCCGCCCGTGGTCGCTGATCGCGTCGGAGGCCACGGCGTCCAGGGCGCGGGTGGTCAACGCGTCGATCTCGGCCTCCACCGAGACCACGGCACCGGATTCCACCAGAATGGTGCGCGCGCGTTCGAGCGTGGCCGCGTCGGGTTGCGTCCCGAGGACGCCGAGGAGGAACTCGGCGTCCGGGCGGGGGGCGAGGGCGGTCGCACGGGCGAGCAGCAGGGTGCGCTTGCCCTCCCGCAGGTCGTCCCCGGAGGGCTTGCCGGTGACCTCCGGGTCGCCGAACACGCCCAGCATGTCGTCCCGCAACTGGAACGCCTGGCCCACGGCCACCCCGAACTCCCGCAGGGCCGAGACGGTCTCCGCCCCGGCACCCGCCAGCTCGGCGCCGATGTGCAGTGGCCGCTCGACCGTGTAGGCCGCGGTCTTGAAGCGGTTCACCCGGGCCGGGGTGAGCTCGTCGGTGGCGCCCGAGGCCTCGGCGAGGATGTCGAGCATCTGCCCCGACAGGACCTCGGTCTTCATGGCGTACCAGGGACCCAACGCGCGGGCCAGGGCCTCGGGAGGCACCCCGGAGGACACGAACATCTCGTCGGCCCACGTCAGCGCGAGGTCGCCCACGAGGATGGCCTGGGAGATGCCGTAGCGGGCCGCGTCCCCGTCCCAGCCCTCGTCGCGGTGCGTGGCCTCGATCGTCCGGTGGACGGTGGGGCGGCCTCGCCGGGTGTCCGAGGCGTCCACGATGTCGTCGTGGACCAGCGCGCAGGCCTGGATCAGCTCGAGGGCGGCGCAGGCGGTGACGACCTCGTCCGGGGCGGGAGCGTCCGTGTCGCTCGCGGCGGCCCAGCCGGCCAGGGCGAACCGCGGTCGCATCCGTTTGCCGCCGTCGAGGACGAAGTCGTAGAGCAGGCCGGCCAGGCGGTCGACCCGCTCGTCTATCCCCGCCACGACCGTGCGCCGTCCGTCGATGAGTCGGCGGAGCGCGTCGAGGACGCGTTCTCCGTCGTCGGGGCGAGTCGCCGAGACCACGGGCACCATCCCTTCCGGGCGCCGGTGTCCGGCCGCCCTCGTCGCCGACGATCCTAGTCGTCGGGCGGCGGCCGGACGTGGCGCGCGTCGGGCTACCCTGGTCGGGTGACCCAGCTACCCGACTCCGACCCGACGGACGGCGGCCGGCACCCGAGCATCGTGGAGCGGATCGCGACGTCGACCACCCCGAGGGTTCCGTTCTCCGTCGAGTTCTACCCGCCGCGCGACGAGGCCGCCGAGGAGCGACTCTGGCGCGCCGCCACCGTGTTCTCCGACCTCGGGGCGGCGTTCGTCTCGGTCACCTACGGGGCCGGCGGATCCACGCGGGACCGGACGGTCCGGGTCGTCGAGCGGCTCGTCCGCGAGACCGACCTGCTGCCGATCGCGCACCTGACGGCGGTGGACCACACGGTCGCCGAGCTCACCGACATGATCCGCATGTACGGCGAGGTCGGAGTGTCCAACATCCTCGCCCTGCGCGGGGACCCGCCCGGGGACCCGCTGGGCGAGTGGACGGCTCACCCCGAGGGGTTGCACTACGCCGAGGAACTCGTCCGTCTGATCCACGAGGTGGGGGACTTCCACGTCGGGGTGGCGTCCTTCCCCGAGGGGCACTACCGGGCCCGGGACCTCGAGCACGACTCCGAGATCCTGGTGAACAAGCTCCGGGCCGGCGCCGAGTACTCGATCACCCAGATGTTCTGGGACGTGGAGCACTACCTGCGCCTGAGGGATCGCGCCGTCGCCGCCGACCCGGAGCAGGGCGCCAAGCCCATCATCCCCGGACTCATGCCGGTCACGAGTCTGCGGCAGGTCCAGCGGATGGTCGAGCTCTCGGGCTGCGCCCTGCCCGACGACCTGGCCGAGCGACTCCGGACCGCGGCCGGGGACGGGCCCGAGGAGAACCGGGCGGCGGTCCGTGAGGTCGGGATCGATCTCACCACCCGCATGTGCGAGCGTCTGATCGTCGAGGGTGTCCCGTGCCTGCACTTCAACACCCTGAACTTCTCCAAGGCCACCCACGAGGTCCTCACCAACCTGTCGATGGCCCCCGCCCCCGGGGTGGCGGCCGGCAGGATCTGATCCGCCCCGGTGGGGGTGCGGCTCGGGTCAGCGCACCAGCCGGTCGGCACGGGCCCGGGACGTCCGGGCGGCCAGGATCGTCCCGATGGACACCAGCAGGGCGGCGCCGATCCCGACGATCATCCACACCGCGAACCCACGTGCGGCCGGGTCGGGATACGACGACGAGGCCTGCATCCGCGTGATGGACCCCGGAGCCGGGGACCAGCTGACGGAGTTGCCGGCCCCGATGGTGCCGTTGGTCTCCTTGATGCGGTTGGGGAAGGTCAGGTCTACCCGGGTGGTCGCCGTCTCGGCGCGGTCGGCGGGCAGCAGGGACAGGTCCACCGATCCGCTGAACGACACCGTGTCGCCGCTGCGGCGGAAGCCCAGGCTGTACGGCCGTGCCCCCTCGATGTCGATCGCGAGGGTGAGGGTGTCGACCTCCGCGAACGTCAACTGGGTGAAGTAGATCTCGCGGCCGGTGAAACCGTCCGCTGAGTAGGGGGTGATGCGCACCTTCTGCTCGAGCCCGGACGGCGTGGTGATCCGGTCGAGCGCGGCCGCCTGCGCGGGCTGGTCACCCGCCACGAGGATCCGGCCGGAGACGGTGTCGTCCTTGCGGACGCTCATCTGGGCGTTCAGCTGGAGGCACCCGGACAGGAGCACCAGGAGGGTGGCCAGGGCCGTGAGGCCCGCCAGTCGCCGGGGCAGTCGGGAGCGGCCACTGCTCGTGGGGGCGTTCGCTGTCGGATGGGGCGGGGTCACGGCGGTCATTGTGCCCGTGATCCCCGCCGTCGCCGCGCCGACCTGCCGAGTCGGCGGGTCACGAGCCGCGCCACCGTCCTGCCGCTGGTCCCGATCACACCGCCACCGGGGTGGGTCGAGGCCCCCGCCAGGAACACGCCGTCGGCCCCGGGCACGGCGTGACCGCGCAGATCGGGGTGGGGACGCATCGGCAGCATCTGGTCGAGGGACATCTCCACGTGCATGACGTTCCCGCCGATCAGCCCGAGTTCGGTCTCCAGGTCCTCGGGGGTCTGGACGTGACGGTGGACGATCGAGTCGGCCAACCCCGGCGCGAAGCGGTCCGCGACGGCGATGATCCGGTCGGCCTCCGCGGCGCCCTCCTCCGACCAGCCACGGCCGTCGGCCAGGTGGCGCGGGTGCCACTGTGACCACAGTGTCAGCTCGTGGCGGCCCTCCGGAGCCAGCGAGGGGTCGAGCGCGCTGAAGCTCATCGCCAGGACGGCGGGATCGGCGTCGAGGCCGCCCGCGGCGGCGACGCCGTAGCGGCGATCGAGGTGCCGTCGGTCCGTGACGAGCAGTTGCAGGCCGTGGGCGCTGGTGCTCGTGGGTACGCCGGGATACGTGGGCAGTGCATCGGTCCCGAGTCTGACGGCCATCCCCAGTCCGAAACCGGGCCTGATCCGCCGCCGCCACCCGTCCAGCGTCGCCGCCGGGAGTTCGCCGGCGAGGAGGTCCAGGGTGGTGTGGACGTGGCAGGCGGCGACGACGGCCGAGCAGTACAGGGATCGTCCGCCCTCGGTGTCGACGCGCCACCCCGAACCGGAGCGCCGGATCGAGGTGGCCCCGGCACCTGCGGTGACCGTCCCCCCGTGCGCCCGGACGGCGGCCGAGAGGGACTCCGCGAGCGCGCCCGAACCGCCGATCGCGCGCCCCGGCGGGATCCGGTGCATCAGGGCAGCGAACCCGATCATGGGGGCTGTGGCGGGGTGGGACATCGGCGGTCCCGACTGCGCGCCGAACCACGACAGTGCCGCCTTGAGGCGCTCCGAGGTGAACATCGCGTCCAGCAGCGCGTCACCGGAGGACAGGAAGGTCTGGACCGCGCCGAACGGATCGCGCAGGTCGTCGGCCCCGAGGAACGCCGAACCGAGACCCGGGGCGGTGGGGCGGACCGCGAACCCCTTCATCATCCGTCCCGCCAGGACGTCCCACCGGCGGACGAACTCCCGGTACGCGCCGGCGTCGGCCTCACCGCAGGCCGCGGCGATGCTGGCGCACGTGGCGTCGAGGTCACGGTGGAAGACGATCGGTGGCGCGTCGGATCCCGGCGGGGCGGGCGCGAAGCCCCACGGGTCGCAGTCCACGTAGCGCAGTCCGTGGGCCTCCAGCCCGAGCTCTTCCGGGATCCCGGTGTGGCGGATCATCAGATGTGCCGAGGACCCGCGGTCGGTGCGGTGGCCCGGGTACCGTTCGACCGTCGACGTGGCGCCGCCGATCACCGTGTCCCGTTCGACCACGTGCACGTCGAGCCCGGCGCGGGCGAGATAGGCGGCGCACACCAGTCCGTTGTGGCCGGAGCCGACCACCACCACGTCATGCCGGGGGGTCACGTCCGATCTCCGTTCCCGGCGAGCGGTAGCGATCGGGCCAGGACGGCGAACGGTCTCGCGTCCCCCTGGAACCGATACGAACGCAGCACATCGGTGAACCCCAACGACCGGTACAGGCGCCAGGCCGCGTTGTCCTCGCCGTCGACCTCCGGGGTCGACAGCAGCACCGTGCTCTCCGGCCGGTCGGCCAGGAACGTCCTGACGAGGGTCGCGCCGATGCCGCGCCCCTGCAGTCCCGGCGAGACGTGCAGCTCGGTCAGTTCCACGTAGTCGGGCGGGAGCTCACGGTCCCGGTCCCGCAGTCCCCGGGAGACCTGGTCGTACCACCACTGCCCGGGAGCGCCGTGATAGCCGTAGCAGATGGCGACGAGCTGCCCCCGGGTCTGACCGAGCAGGCGTCGGCGCGGGGCCTCGAACGCGGCCACACCCGACCAGCCGTCCCGGTAGCTGTGCTCCATCCACGCCGCGGCCCGGGAGCGGACCACCTGCGGCGGGTAGCCCATGGCGTCGACGTAGACCCCCAGAGCCTCGGGCAGTCGGTCTCGGAAGTCGGCTGCGTCGAGCCGGGTGATCACGGTGTCCATCCACCCCATTTGATCACGGGCGCGGATACGGGGCGTCCGGATGTGTCGTACCCCGGCGATACCGTGCGCGCAGAAGGGGAGGTGCAGGGGAGATGGACACCAGGAACAGGATGCGGACGGCCGGCGGGGGAGCGGTGGGAACCCTCGGACGGGCGAGCCGTGCGGAGCTGCACCGTGGGCGCGCGATCGCCGCCGCTGCTCCCTCCGAGCGGTTCCTCGAGTCGTACCGCGCCGCGAGGTACGCGGCCGGGGCCCTGCTGGCCCCCGGGCCGCGGC
>NZ_JAALDT010000285.1:0-2730 GCF_014144995.1 Dietzia sp. DQ11-71
GCCGCGATCGAGGGCACCCTGGCCCGCGCGGAGCGGGCCGACGCCCTGGGCTTCCACCGCTACTGGACGGCCGAGCACCACGCCGTGCCCGGGATCGCCAGCGGGAGCCCGCCGCTGTTGATCGCGGCCGCCGCCGCGCGCACCGACCGTATCCGCCTCGGATCCGGGGGCGTGATGCTGCCCAACCATCGACCGCTGATCGTCGCCGAGCAGTTCGCCATGCTCGAGGCGATGCACCCGGGCCGTATCGACCTCGGGGTGGGACGTTCGCTCGGGTTCACCGCACCGGTCCGTGAGGCGCTCGGCGTCGCCGAGTACGACACCGACGCGCTCGCCCGCGACATCACCGCGGTGCAGGACTTCCTCCACGGTCGGGGGCCCGTCACCGCGCTGCCGGTCCTCGAGGTCCCGCCCCCGTTGTTCGTGCTCGCGACCGGTCGGGGCCTGGAGGTCGCCGCACGGGCCGGACTGCCCGTCGTGGTCGGGGGACCGAGGCTGCTCGCCGACCCGTCGCCCCTGGATCGCTACCGCGAGACGTTCCGGCCGAGCGAGGCCACGCCGGAACCCTATGTGGTGGTGAGCCTGGAGGTGATGGTCGCCGACTCGGTCGGGACCGCGCGACAGCTGCTCCTCCCGGAGGCGTGGGCGATGGCGGAATCCCGGGAGACCGGGGAGTTCGGCCCGCTGCGGTCCCCGGCGGAGATCCTGGAACGGAGGTTCCGTCCGCAGCAGCTGCGTCGGGTGGAGGACTGGATGGCGGGGGCCGTCCAGGGGGACGCGGAGAAGGTCGCACGCGAACTCGCCGTGCTCATCGAGCGGACCGGGGCCGACGAGATCATGGCGTCCACCTCGACTTTCGACCGCGATGACCTCGCCCGGGCCGACGCGGCGCTGGCCGAACTGCTCCCCGGCTGACCGGTACCGCACGGCTCGCGGGTGCGCGTCGTCACGCTGGCCTAGGCTGGAGGGTGTGCGCCCACCTCCACAGGGGTGCGGCGCCCCGAGATGCGCACGTCGCACAGCCGAGAACCCTGGAGGAGACCACATGCCCATCGCAACTCCCGAACAGTACAAGGACATGCTCGACCGGGCCCGTAACGAGGGCTTCGCCTACCCGGCGATCAACTGCACGTCCTCGGAGACCATCAACGCGGCCATCAAGGGCTTCGCCGATGCCGGGTCCGATGGCATCATCCAGTTCTCCACCGGCGGTTCCGAGTTCGGCTCCGGCCTTAACGTCAAGGACATGGTCACCGGCGCGGTCGCGCTCGCCGAGTTCGCGCACGTGGTGGCGGCGAAGTACGACGTCCTCGTCGCGCTGCACACCGACCACTGCCCCGAGGACAAGCTCGACGGCTTCGTGCGGCCGCTCATCGAGATCTCGCAGGAGCGCGTCGACCGCGGCGAGAACCCGCTCTTCCAGTCCCACATGTGGGACGGCTCGGCCACCCCGCTCGACCGCAACCTGGAGATCGCCAAGGAGCTGCTCGAGAAGACGGCAAACGCCAAGCAGATCCTCGAGATCGAGATCGGCGTCGTCGGCGGCGAGGAGGACGGCGTCGAGAACGAGATCAACGAGAAGCTTTACACCTCCCGTGAGGACTTCGAGGCCACCATCGACGCCCTCGGCGCCGGCAACACCGGGCAGCGCTACCTGCTGGCCGCGACCTTCGGCAACGTCCACGGCGTGTACAAGCCGGGCAACGTCAAGCTCAAGCCCGAGGTGCTGAAGATGGGCCAGGACGTCGCGGTCGAGAAGCTGGGCCTCAACGCCGGTGACCTGCCGTTCGACTTCGTCTTCCACGGCGGCTCGGGTTCGGCCAAGAGTGAGATCGAGGAGGCGCTGTCCTACGGCGTCATCAAGATGAACGTCGACACCGACACCCAGTACGCGTTCACCCGGCCGATCGCCGCGCACATGTTCGGCAACTACGACGGCGTCCTCAAGGTCGACGGCGAGGTCGGCAACAAGAAGGTCTACGACCCGCGTTCCTACCTGAAGAAGGCCGAGCAGGCCATGTCCGAGCGCGTCGTCGAGGCGTGCAACGACCTGAAGTCGGCCGGCAAGTCCAAGGGTGCCGCTGCTTGATCGAACGCTGCTTGAGTGAACGCTGCTTGATCGATCACGGCCTGATCGGCCTGCCTGACCGGTCGTATCTCATCGCGGCCTGACACCGCCCCATCAGCGGCGCTCCTCCACCCGGAGGGGCGCCGCTGTCGTGTGTGGACCTCTCGCTGCCGAATCGAACCATTGTGCTACGCGGAGGGTGCCGGTAAGATCGCTTGTATGTTCGAGTCGGGTGCGACGCTGAAGGGGGTGCGGTGGTGAGCGAGGAAACGGGGACGACGACGAGGTCGGCTTTCGCCGGGGTGCTCCGCGCGGTGCCGGAGTCCCTCGACACCCTGGGCACCGAGGCCCTGAGCGAGGTGGCGCGCTCGGCGACGATGGCGCAGAACCTGGCGGCGGCGACCCGGCTGCAGGCGGCCCACCTGTTGGTCCAGGCGATGGGGAGTGTCGACAGGGGCTCCCCGGGGCCGGCGGATGCGCCGCCCTTCGGGGACTCGCGTCCCGCCTACTCCCGACTCGAACCCACTGACCGTGCGCGCGACCACCTGGCCGCGGCCATGTCGCTGACCGGGTGGCATGCCTCACGCCTGGTCACGGCCGGCGTGCAGGTCCACACGCGTCTGCCGCGTCTCCGCAAGGCCATCGAACGCGGACTGTTCCCC
>NZ_JAALDT010000286.1:0-2071 GCF_014144995.1 Dietzia sp. DQ11-71
CCGGCCGGCTTCGGCCGCCCTGACCTCACCGCCTTCGCGGCTCATCCCAATCGACCCTGATCGGGTCTGCTGACCCCCTCGACGAGAACGCAGCGACATCACAGCCACCCAACCCCGACCGTCCGGGAAGCTGGGGCACGTCACACGGCCTGTACTGCGGGCGTGTCGAGTGGGTCGTCCAGGGGCGACGCAGGAGCGTCGACGCGACGTGCTGAGAGGTGGTTCCAACCGAGCGCTAGGACACCGGCTACAGGCATGGCGATAGGTCAGGAACGGCGTCGCTCCCTGCGCAGGAGGGAGCGCAGAGTCTCGGCGTTCGCGTAGCCGACCCGTAGCGCGATCTCGGCGGAGGTGAGGTCCGTGGTTGCTGAGAGGTGCCGAGCTCGTTCGATGCGAAGCCGTTGGACGAAGCCGAGCGGAGTGAGGTTGAGCGCCGCACGGACTCGTCGTTCGAGGGTGCGCCGGCTGGTGCAGAGCGACTGCGCGACGAAGGCGACGTTGAACGGTTCGTCCAGGCGGGCGCGCACGAAGCGTTCGAACTCGACGACGATCGGGTCCTCGTGCCGGAGATGTTCGTAGGCGACGAAGGCCGCCTGCGACGGACGCTCGTCGATGATGAGGAGCTTGGCGACATGTTGGGCCAGGTCGGGGCTGATCGATCGCACGAGTGAGAGCGCGAGGTCGATGTGGGCGAACGCGGCGCCGGCGGTGACGAGGTTCCCGTCCACGACGACCATGGTGTCGAGATCGAGGGCGACGGTCGGATAGCGCTTCAGGAACTCCGGCCCCAGGAACCAGCTGGTCGTCGCCCGCCGATGATGCATCCGTCCGGTCTCGGCGACAGCGAACACGCCGGTGCACGCCGCGGCGATCCGGGTGGTCGCGTCGTCGAGGCGCCCGAGCGAGGCGATGACCGAACGAGCATCTCGGCTCTGGAGGGCGTCGTTGGTAGCGGCGGCCGTAAGGGTTCCAAGCGCAGGGACGACGACCACGTCGAACTCTCCGGACTCCGACAGCGGGTGGTCCACCGACAGGGTCATCGATGCCGTCGTGGTCACTCGCCGTTTCGGTCCGAGGATGGCGAGTTCGATCGGGTCGATCCGCGGGTCGACATCGCCGCGGGCTCCGTCGGCCACCCGCACGATGTCGATGATCGACGCGACAGCCGAACCGAAGCAGCCGTCGATCGCGATCAGTCCGATACGCATGACGTAAACAATAGCAATACTGCCGTATACGCCACTCCCCACCGGCCCTCGCTCGTCATACGCTGAACTCGTCCCACGAAGAACCCCGATTTCAAGGAGAGTCCCTCATGTCCACACCCGCATCACTTCCGTATGCCTTCGTCGCCAAGATCGTCGCGGCCGATGGACAGCACGACGCGCTCGCCGATCTGCTCGCCGGCGCTGTCGCGCTCGCCAACGAAGAAGTAGGAACGATTGTCTGGTTCGCGGTCAGGACCCACGCCGACACCTTCTGGATCTTCGATGCATTCCCCGACGAGGCCGCTCGCGACGCCCACGCCAACGGCGCCATCGTCGCAGCCCTGATGGCCAACCAGCACCTCCTCGGCGCAGCACCCGAGATCCTGGCGGCCGACGTCCTCGCGTCCAAGCTCCCGTAGTCCGCCAACGCACGAGACGATCGCGCCCCGCCGAGCCGTCGCCAGGTCGCGACGCAACGCCACGCTGCGTTGCCGAGCGGTGCGAGGCCTATCGGCACACGGACAGGATGCCGGCCGCGAGCGCTCAGCCGGCGAGGGGTCCGTCGCAGAGGAGAGCGACGTCGGTGTCGGGCAGAGCCGTGAGGCCAGCGCTGAGCGTGGGGGGCGCCGCCATCCGGTGGTGACCGACGACGACCGACCAGTACCGACCGTTTCACCGGAGCTTGCGGCGGCGTCCAAGCCGAGCAAGCTCCATTCCTTTAGCTCACCGCGCCCTCTTCCTCGCCGGTCCCGTCGTCGTCGAAGACGTTTCAGGGGTCTTCTCAGATGACGGTGTAGGTCGGCCGGGCGCGTCGGTCCGCAGATAGACGTCGAGGTCTCCCGACGATGGAGGTTCCTACGCCA
>NZ_JAALDT010000287.1:0-14850 GCF_014144995.1 Dietzia sp. DQ11-71
ACCGCGCTAGAAGTTCATCTCATCGGTGGATCCAGGTTTAAACGGCTAGCCCAGGGAGAGGCGCACCGCGAGGTCATCGACATCGGCGCGGTGGCCGGTCCCGAGCAAATTCACGACACGGTAACCCGGGTTCGGGAGGCAATGGGCTGGGGGTGAGGGGTGACCCGCCCTCCCAGGTCTAGCTCAATGCCTGAGCAGGGCCAAGCTGGTGCGGACAGTGATCTGTTCCTGCGCCGGGTCGCGGCGCAGGAGGTGCGTGGCGCCGCTTGAGCTTGGGCGTCGCGTACGCCGTACGCCGGCCGCGCTTGCAGCCGATCGTCACAGCGAGGCGAAGCGCCGGCCCGACACCTGTCCACACGTAGGTCACGCAGTGTGCTCGGCGATATGAACGAGGCATAGCCCGGGCCGGGAGCGGACTGGCGATCCGCCCAATCTTGCAAAGGTTCTACCGGCTGCAGCGAGAGCGCCGTGTGCTCTACGGCTGGCGAGCGAGTATCGCATCGGGGAACGCGACCTTGGCTGAACGCGTGATTGGTTTAGTGAGGGGATGAGGCTGTCGATGGCTCCGGCGTCACCTTCGCGCTCGTATTATCGCCGTGCGGCCCGTAGTGCGTCTAGTTTCAATGCTGCGTGGATCTCGAACGCCCGCGGTTGCTCCCGCCACTGTGGGCCCAGCAGCCGCGCGATGCGGCTTCCTCGCTGCATCACCGTATTTGGGTGCACGCCGAGCTCGCCGGCCGCGGCACGCAAGCTCCCTGCATGATCCAACAGCGCCAACGCGGTCGCGGCGAGGGCCGTGCCATGACGGGAATCGCTCTCCAGGAGGGGCCCGGCCTGGGCACTGATGAACGAGTCGAGGTCGTCGGCGTCGGGGTCTGTGAACAGCAGAGAGAATATGCCGAATTGCTCCGCGCGTAGCGTCTCGCCTCGGTATCCCAGTGCACGCGCGAGCTGGAGCGATTTAAGGGTATTGGTGTACTCAGACCGGATTAGTGTGAGATCTGTGACGCTCCTTCCCAACACCACGTTGGTCCCGTATTCGCTGCACACTTGCTCAGCCAGCGACCACAGCGCTCCGGCAACGCCGGCAGGCGCCAGGACCACCGCGGACTCGTCCACCACGGCCGCCATGCCGCCGTGTCGCACGGTCCAGGCGGTGAGCCGCAACCTCACCGCCTCGTCCGCGAGATCGCACAACAGGATCCGAAGCCCGTGGTCACCGATTCCGGAGCGTTGGAGTTTGCGGCGGAGATCGGAAGAAGTAGACGACGACGTGACTAGCTTTCGCACCACCTCAGTGGCAGATCGGCGCTCCGCGTCCGCCAGGGCTTGGGTGGATAGCTGGCACAAGGCCACCGCCTGCGAGGTCCACTCCAGCAACCGGGCGAGGGAATCGTCTTCGAGTGCACGTTGAGTGGCCACCAGATGCCCGAGCAGCCGGTGGTAGGCCACCACGTCGATCGCGGACCAGCGCCGGCGGCCTTCCCGAACCTCGCGAACAACGGGCGGGGGCAGCTCGCCCCGGGGAAAGGCGAGAGAGGTGGGTTGGGGCACGTCGGCGAGACCGCCGGTGCGGGTGTCGCTTCCGGTCGGCGATTCTGCGCGGATCACGGCGACCGTCGGGCCCGAAGCTCGGTCGACGTAGGCCAATTCGACACCCGACTCGTCTTGCACTGCCGCTAGCACCTCGGAGACGTCTCCACCGTCGAGGACGATCGAGCTGAGGCGGGCGTGTAGCCGGGACTGCCGCTCTTCCTCGGCGCGCTTGGCCTCGCTCAGCTCGGCTGCCACGGACAACTCGTGCATCGCCCTGCTTCGCCGTTCGTCGAGTTCGGCATTCTGGAGTGCGATCGCGGCGTGCTGAGCGAGGGCCGTCAGGAGGAACACCTCGTCGTCGGAGAACTTTTCCTGCTTGGTCCGGGCGGCGAAGAGGAGGCCGGTGATTCTGCCCGAGATGGTGAGGGGAGTGGCCAGCAAGGTGGAGATGCCCTGCGCGGACAGGAGCTTGAGGTAACCAGGGGATTTGGCGATCCTCGAGGTGGCCGCGTAGTTGCTCACCTGGAACGGCTCGCCAGTCTGCAGAACGACGCCACCCACGCCGATGTTGGGCATCACGCGCACGCCCAGGAACTCGGGGGCCAGGTCCCCGCTCCATGCGCGGATGGCGAATGATTCGTCGCTGCCCTCGTCCGGAGTGTTGAGGTATGCGTAGTCGCAGTCGAGGATCCGGCGGGCGCGGGAGGTGATCTCTCGCAGCACCACGTCCACGTTGTGCATGGCCACCAGCTCGCCGGTCGATTCGTGCACTTCCTGCATCCGGGCGGCGCGGCGACGTTCGGTCCGTAGTGCGCTGCGCACGGCGTAGGCGGCTTCCCGTAGCTCAGCGGCGGATGTGTCCGGAAGTCCGGATTCGGCCTCGCGGAGGCGAGTGTCGAACACTGCCTCGGAATCTCGTTCGACGAGACAGTTAAGCAGGCGGGTGGCAACCGCACCGGGAATGCCAAAGGTACGGGCCGGGTGTGTAGGTGGCACAAATTAGACCTTACTCCTGTGTTGCGCACACATTGTTTTGCTGTGAGCGCGGTCATAGTGTCGCTGTGGCCTACGCCGGGTACGTCGTGTTCGGCGAACTCTCGACTAGTGAAGGTATGACGAACTGCCATGGTGAATAGCCGGATCTCCGGACTCAAAGACCTGACCCTCGCCGAGCGCCGAGCGGTCGTGGCCGAGAACTCCCCGCTCGGCGAGGACGACTTCGCGGCCTGGGACCCGGCCACCGCGCTGTCGCTGGACCAGGCCGGCCACATGATCGAGAACGTGGTGGGAGTGCTGCCCATCCCGATCGGCTTCGCGGCGAACTTCACGATCAACGGCCGCGACCTCCTGATCCCCATGGCTACCGAGGAGCCGTCGGTGGTGGCCGCGGCCTCCAATGCAGCCCGGATCGCCCGCGCCTGCGGCGGGTTTACCACCAGTTCCTCGCAGCCGATCATGAGAGCGCAGATCCAAGTGGTGGATGTGGCCGATCCCCACGCCGCGCGTCTGCGCCTGCTCGAGGTGAAGGACGAATTGATCGAGGTGGCTAATCAGCAGGACCCGATGCTCGTCAGGCTCGGCGGTGGCGTCCGCGATATCGAGGTGCAGCTGGTCGGCGCCCAGTCACAGACCTATGTGGTGCTCCACTTGATCGTGGACGTCCGCGACGCGATGGGTGCAAATGCGGTCAACACCATGGCTGAGGCACTCGCCGACCGCGTGGGAGAGATCGCCCGCGGTCGCACGCTCCTGCGCATCCTGAGCAACAAGGCTGACCTGCGGCTGGCACGTGCCCGCGCCGTCTTTTCCGCGGAGCAGCTGGGTGGAGAGCAGATAGTCGACGACATCGTCCACGCCGCCGCCCTGGCCGACGCTGACCCCTACCGGGCGGCCACGCACAACAAGGGCGCCACCAATGGCATTATCGCCGTGACGCTGGCCACCGGAAATGACACCCGCGCGGTCGAGGCGGGCATCCACTCGCACGCTGTGCGCGATGGCCGGTACGCGTCGCTGACGCGGTTTGAGAAGGACGCCGACGGCAACTTGGCGGCCTCGCTCGAGATCCCCATGGCTGTGGGTCTGGTGGGTGGCGCGACCAAGGTGCACCCGGGCGCGCAGGCCGCGGTGCGGATGCTCGATGTGTCCACCGCCTCGGAGCTCGCTGAGATCATCGTGGCGGTGGGCCTGGCCCAGAATGTGGCCGGCCTGCGTGTGCTGGCCACTGAAGGAGTACAGCGCGGTCACATGTCGCTGCACGCCAGAAACGTCGCGGTCTCTGCCGGCGCGTTGACCGCCGAGGAGATCACTGCCGTAGCCACACGCATGGTTGCGGACAAGGCCATCCGCGCCGAGCGTGCGGCCGAGATCCTCGAGGAGGTACGTCGCGATGGCCGATGACCTGAAACCCGCCGTCGATCCGAACGCTGAGCCGGAGCTGGTCAGCGTATGGAACGAGACTGTCAACACCCGCAACCTTTTCAAAGCCCTGCTCATCAGCGTCGTTTCCACTCTGATCGCTCTATTGGTGGCCGAGAAATTGCTCGCCGGGGTGATGGAAGACGCCGAGATCGCCAAGACCTACTCCCTGCTGATCGGCCTGGCAGTTGTCGTGATCACTGCAGTCCTCAACGCCCGGTTCTTCCGACCGCAGCGCATCGTCACCACGGGGTCGCCAGAGGAGAGCACGACCTTCGAGGAGACGCTCCGCGAGCTCGAGAACGAACCCGGAGGGTTGGGCGACACGTCCGCCGCTCCGCTGGAAGTCCAGCAGGAGATGCGAACCCTCGGCCTGTACGACGCGTTCGTGGAAGCCGAGCATCGCGCGATGCGCACCAGTGAAAGAGACGACAAGTGATCCTCACTCAGATCATCCAGGACCTGCCCACCGGGTTACTCTGGGCACTCATCGGCGCCCTCGTATTCGGCGCGCTCGGCTTGGTCTCAGGTACCGACGAAACGGCAACCATCACGCCGCTCACTCTGCTCGTTGTACTCCTCGGGGTCCCACCGGTCGGAATCTTCGCCTTCTTCATCGCTGCAGTGGTTTCCAAGCACCTGACGCATGCGATCCCCACCACCATGCTCGGCATCCCGGGCGACACCATGGCCATCCCGCTCCTCGAGGAAGCCAACCTGCTCCGCAGACTCGGAGTGCCGCACATCGCGCTAAGGAAGGCGATCAGCGGTGGCATCATCGCCGCACTGATCTCCGTGCCGGTCTCGGTTGGCATCGCCGGGTTGCTGAGCCCGTTCGCCGAGGCCGTCACCACTGCGGCGCCGTGGATCTTCCTGATCGCCACTGTGCTGATCGCGTTCTTCTCGCCGGCCCGGATCGCCGGTGTGCTCGTCATCATCCCGTTTGTCATGCTCGTCTTGGGACTGCGCGCGATCGGCGCCGACTTCGGCGGCCAGACACTTACCGTGAGCTTTTTCCTCGGAATCGCCGCGGGTCCGCTGATCCTGGACTTGCTATTGGTCTCCTCGCCCGCTGGTCGGAGGGAGGCACGTCGGGACGAGGTGGAGACCCGCCATATGTCGGTGTCCTCGGCGGGAACGGGCAAGTACTTCCCCAATCCTCTCACCATTCTCGACAAGCGCCAGGTCGGACTCACTGCCGCGGCGTCGGCGGTCTCTTCGAGCACGTTCGTCTTCAGTCCGGTCGCCATGACAGTGATCGTGGGCGAGGCGATCCGCCGGTTCCCGAGGAACGCCTACCACCGTTTGACCACCAAGATGGCGGTCAAGAACGGCACCACCGAGTCCACCTACCTGGGAGAGACGCTGATCCCGCTGGTGGCCTTCGGTCTCCCGCTCAGCCCGATGTCTGTCGGCCCGGCCGCGCCGCTGTTCAACGCGCCGCCCCGGTTCACCGTGGACAGCGAGACCGGCGAGGTCAACAACCTCCACACGTTCATGAACTCGTGGGAGTTCCTCGTATTCGGCCTGCTGGGTGTACTCGTGGCCGCGATCGTGGTGTACCCGCTGGCGATGAAGTTCGCCGCGCCGGCCGCGTCGTTCGTCATGCGCAAGGTCAGCCACGAGGCCGTGGTGGCTGCCTTCGCCGCGCTCATCCTCATGGTGGCGGTGTGGGAGGGCGGCGTCTACGGCGTGTTCGTGGTGGTGACCGTCGGCCTCGTCGGTGGTCTGCTCTCCCGCGTGTTCAAGCTCCACGCGGGCGTGCAGTTCATGGCGTTCTACGTAGCCCTGCTGACCGTCCCGGCGATCTTCGCCCTGGTCTAGCCGCGCTTGCGCTAGACCAGGACCAGCCATAATAGGAAGGTGCACACCATGACCGTGCGCATAGCCAACTGCAGCGGCTTCCTCGGCGACCGCAAGACCGGTCCCGCAGAGATGCTCGCCGGCGGCCCGATCGACTACCTGACCGGCGACTGGCTGGCCGAACTCACCATGAGCATCCTGGCCAAGCAGCGCGATCGAGACCCCGACGCCGGCTACCCCACCTCATTCGTGGACCAGATCTCCGAGGTCCTAGCCACCTGTAAGGACCGCGGTGTCAAGATCATCGCCAACGCGGGCGGGGTCAACCCCGCCGGATGTGCAGCGGCGGTGGCGGAAGCGGCAGCGGCCCGGGACGTCGACATCCGGATCGCCGTCGTCGACGGGGACGACATCCGCGGTGATCTCGACCGACTCCACGCCGGAGGCTGGCGAGCCGAGCATCTGGATTCGGGCGTCCCGTTCGCCGAGACCGGCCTCACCCCGGCCGTAGTGAACGTCTACCTGGGCGCCTGGGGGATCGTCGAGGCGCTCGCGGCCGGCGCGGACGTGGTGATCACCGGCCGCGTCTCGGACGCCTCGCCCATCGTGGCTGCATCCGCCGCCCACTACGGCTGGACACCGTCAGACCTGGACGCGGTGGCGGGCGCGGTGGTGGCCGGGCACATCATCGAGTGCAGTTCGCAGGTCTCCGGTGGCAACTTCTCGTTGTTTACCGAGATCGATCATCCCGAGCACCCGGGATTTCCGATCGCGGAGGTCGAGGCGGACGGCAGTTGCGTCATCACCAAGCATCCCGGCACCGGTGGGATGATCACCACCGAGACAGTGATTTCCCAACTGTTGTACGAGATCAACGGTCCGGCCTACGCCAACCCAGATGTCCTGGCCCGCTTCGATCGACTGCAGGTTGAGCAAGAGGGTCCCGACCGCGTGCGAGTCACCGGCGCGTTCGGTGAACGCGTCCCGGAGACACTGAAGGCCGGAATCGTGGCGGACTACGGTTGGTCCGCGGAGATGTCCGTACTGGTCACAGGTTTACATCGCCGCGCCAAAGCAGAATTTTGCCTTCGCCAACTGTGGGCGGAGATCCCGGGCGGCCGCGCCGCGTTCGACGACGTGGTGGTGAACCTCATCGGAGAGGAGACCGAGAATCCCCAAACCCTGGACCAGGGCACATCCCTTCTGCGCATCGCAGTGGCGGATGCGGATAAGGACCTGGTCAACCGCTTCTCTCGAGCGTTGGTGGAGATCGTGCTCGGTGGCTTCCCGGGCATGGCGCTGACCACGCCGCCCAGCCGCGCCCGTCGCCGCCAACTGTTCTGGCCCGCCCTGATCTCGGCCGACGCAGTGCACGAGCGCGTCACTTTCGACGACCGTACGTGGACCATCGACCGCGCTGCGGTGGCGCCGACGGGGGAGGAGTCACCGCTACCGGTGGTCGGTGTCGAGAAGTATGACGACGACGGGTCCGCCGTCTCCGTACCCCTGGGCAGAATCGCCGGAAGCCGTTCTGGAGACAAGGGGGGTAACGCCACTCTCGGGATCTGGGCGCTCTCGGACGAGGCCCACAACTTCCTCACCTCCTGGTGGACGCCGGAGAACGTGGCCACGTTGTTGCCCCCCGAAGCGCGTTCTGAGTTGCACCTATGGGCCATCCCGAGCCTGCGCGCCCTTGGCGTGTCAGTCACCGGCTGGCTGGGCCTGGGCACCGCGAGCAACATCGCACTGGACACACAGGCCAAAGGGCTGGGCGAGTTCGTCCGCGCGCGGCACCTGCGGGTCCCGCAGTCGGTCCTCGACAGCGTCAGGCGCGGCTGATCCCAACGAGCCGTTACTTCGGTACGGAAACCCCGGTCCGCCACTCAGTGGAACGATGACCGAAGTGACGGCTCACTGGACCACGAGGGCGTGATTCTGCCTAACGGATGGCTATCAGACGCGCAAAACCGTGGTGATGATCAACGTCCGACGAGCGGCAAAGCAACGTTTCTATGCTCGGTTAAGTGCAGGACAGGTAACGGTGCGAACCTGGACGTTCCTGTGAGTGACGTGGGGGGTCGAATTCGCAGAATCTACAACTCGGCATCGGCGACTTTACATAATAATAGTTATCGGCGTTTAACTCTCGGGAGTAGTGGTAGGTGCGGTTACTGCCGTCTACCTGGGATGATGGGGTTTGTGCTGGTGGGCGGCGGGGTTGGCTGGCGTGGTGTCGGCGCCGCGGATGTGATGCTTG
Organism: Dietzia sp. DQ11-71; assembly: GCF_014144995.1. NCBI lineage: Bacteria > Bacillati > Actinomycetota > Actinomycetes > Mycobacteriales > Dietziaceae > Dietzia > Dietzia sp. DQ11-71. The sequence goes on from NZ_JAALDT010000287.1 coordinate 8,015, forward strand.
TGTGTCGGTCCAGCGTGCCGTAGGTTTCTTGCATTAGATGCAGGTTTCCACGGGTTGGAGGTCGGCGTGGACGGTGTCCCGGGATTCGTTCCGCGGCTGTTGCGCGACGGTGAGGTCGGCCTGTTCCGCGCTGAGGACCGCGTGTTTGAAGCGATGGTCGAGGGTTGGCGGGCGCAGATGCTGGCGCGTGGGCTGACGAGAGCAACGATCGACGGGCGCTGCGGGGTGCTGCGCCGGTTCCAGGAGTTCGCCGGGACGTTCCCGTGGTCGTGGCGACCGGTCGATCTGGATGACTACATGGCTGGGCGGCGCTCGGGTGAGAAGCCGGTGAGCTGGACGACGCTGCGTTCGGACAGCAATGCCATCGCAATGTTCTGTGCCTACGTCTCGAGTTCGAGTTACGGGTGGGGTGCGCTGTGCCAACGGGTCTTCGACGATGTTCCGGCGCAGATTGCGTTCGAGTGGAACACCCCGCGGCACACCTGCGAGGATGCTGTTCCGGCTGGCCGCCGGGCCTTCACAGCCACGGAGCTGCAGAGACTCTTTGATGACGTGGACGACCGGGTCGATCGTGAGTTCGCTGCTGGGAGTAAGCGCTGGCTTCCCCTGTTGCGGGACTCGATCGCGTTCAAGGTCTGCTACGCCTTTGGGCTTCGGCGTCGCGAGGTGGCGATGTTGGACGTGCAGGATTTCGGCCCCAACCCGCATGTGCCTGCGTACGGCGACTTCGGCGCGGTGACCGTCCGGTGGGCCAAAGGCACCACCGGGTCGGGGCCGCGACGACGAACCGTGTTGACGGTCCCGGAGTTCGACTGGGTGGTTGACCTGCTCCGATTCTGGATCACCGAGCGTGGCCGGCGGCACTTCGCCACCGCTGACCGATCGGCGGCGCTATGGCCGAGCGAGCGCGCCGAGCGGATAAGAGTGGGTAGCTTGAGTGATGCTTTCGCTGCCGCCCGCGAGGGCGCCGGCTTGCCGAAAGAGCTCGGACTGCACTGCCTGCGACACTCCTACGTCACGCACTTGATCGAGGCCGGCTACGACCCCGCGTTCGTGCAGACTCAAGTCGGTCATGCCTATGCGTCGGTCACCGGGCTTTACACCTCGGTCGGCGACGATTTCAAACAGAAGACCATCCAGCGCATGATCGCTTCGCGGCTGGACGGCCGCGGCAGGACGCAGGACGGAGACGCTGATGGCTGAGCAACGACGCATCGGGTATCGCTGGAATCTGCGGACGCAGATGGCGCACCGCAACCTGTGGAAGAGCACCGAGCTGGTGCCATTGTTGAGATCTCGCGGCATCAACCTGTCCGAGAGTCAGGTCTACCGGCTGGTGACCGGCACACCAGAGCGGATCCCGGCACGCACGTTCGCCGCGCTCTGCGACATCCTCGACTGCGAACCCGGTGAGTTGTTCGAGCCATTTGTGGAGATGCGGGCAGCAGCCACCGCGCAGGCGCCGAAGCGGCCGGAAGACCTGGGGGTGGCACCCGGCCAGCCGATCGCCCGCCGGGTGAGACTCGTCCGGGGCGACAACGAGGAGTGACCGGTACCGATGGCCAGGCCCCGCAAACCCGACGACCCGGACCTACGTCGAGAGTGCCCGTGTGCTCGCTGCGGCTTGGGCTACCCCCTGGTGGTCACCTGGGGCCCGGACGATCAGATCTGCGGCTACTGCTACCAGCAGGCCAAACGCACCCGCGGCACCTGCGAATGCGGCCACATCGGCGTCTTACCGGGCCGAGTAGAAGGGCGCCCGGCCTGCCGGGCGTGCGCCCAGATCACCCTCAACATCGATTGCGTGCGCTGCGGCGCCGAGGACGAGATCTACCGCGCCGGCCTGTGTTGGCCATGCGCACTGAGCGAGACCGTCGACGGACTGCTGACCAACCCGGACACCGGCACCATCGCCGAGAGGCTTATCCCCCTGGCTGAGGCGTTGAAATCGATGAAACGCGCCAACAGTGGACTGACCTGGATCCGCCAGCGGCACGTCACCGACTTCCTGAACCAGTTGGCCTCCCTCCCGGAGCTCACCCACGAGGCGATCGATGCACTTCCACGCTCGCGCACCCGCGACTACGTGCGCGGGCTCCTGGTCGAGCACGGTGTCCTGCCCCGACGTGACGAGCTGCTTGTCCGCTACCAAGATTGGGCGGACACAGCACTGGAGAGGCTGACCGAGGACACCCACCGGGCCGTCATTGACCGCTATATCCGCTGGCATCATCTGCGGCGCATGAACCAGATGGACCCCGTCCCCCACGGCACCTTCCTGCGCAGCAAACAGACCGTCACCGTCGCGATCAACTTCCTCAACTGGCTCGGCGAGCGCGACATCGCGCTCGCCGACGTCGGCCAGGGCGAGGTCGACGCCTGGATCGCCGGCGGGCCGACCACGCGACTGCTCGCCGAGCGGTTCCTCGGCTGGGCCATGGACACCAAGAACGCCCCACAAGGGCTCACCGTGCCCCGCCATCGCCGCGGTAACAGCACCACACTCAGCGCCACCGACCAGGACGCCGCCCTCGACCGAATAGTGGACGGCGACACCCTGACCGCACGAGACAAGGCCGCGGCGATTCTGGTCCTTGTCTTCGGCCAACAGATCCAAGATATTGCGGCCCTGAACTGGGACGACATCACCGTAACCGAAGGCCTGGCGACCATTACGCTCGGCAGCGGCCCGATCGTGTTGCCCGCCCCGCTCGACGGGCCGTGGCGTGAACTCCACGCCAACCCTGGCCACGACCAGACCGCCGCTCACCCGAGAAGCAACTGGGTCTTCAGAGGGCATTCCCCCGGCATGCACATCGATCCGATGCACCTACGCCTCCGGCTACGGGACCACCTCGTCAGCGCCCGCGCCGCCCGACTCGGCACACTGCATGAACTCAGCAAAACCGCCCCGGCCGCCATCATCGCCGATGTCCTGGGCTATCACCCATCGACCATTGAGCGCCACGCCGTCGACGCGGCAGGTACATACGCCGAATACATCGCCTCCGTACGCGAGCATGGCCAGAGGTGATTCTCCGGGAATTACCGAACAATCGGTAGCAGGGGTGTTGTGCTAGCCCTGGGAGGCCGCCGTGGCGGCGTGCGCGCGTAACGCTCTTCGCGAGGGTGCCGGGTCCGTCGGGTCTACTCTCGCGACCAGGCCGCGAGCTGTTCCACGAGGATCCGGTCGCTGTCCTTGAGCGCTGCGGCGTTGGCGTTCGCTGAGCCGCCCATCCGTTCCTCGGCGTAGTCGGACGGCACGTCGAACACGCACCCGGCGTCGGCGTAGGCGGGCACCTCGGTGCGGTCGGGTCGGTGCTCGGCGAACCGGCGGGCGGTCGCCTCCGCGGGTCACAGTAGGTCGTTACCGGGTCTCGCTTGGCGGTAGTTAACTTGAAGGTATGCGCAGCCAGGACGCCGGGGAATTCACGGAGGACGAAATAGTCCGCACGTGGCGAAAACGCCGAGCGGCGGAACGCACGCCTCTTGGAGTCGAAGTAGGTTTTGGGCTTGCCAGTGCAGGTCTCTTGGGCGTTGTCGTAAACCCGGACGAGATCCCGGGGAGTGTGCCGATGGCAGCTGGCATCGCTGCAGCCATGATCGGCATCCTCGGACTCCTGGCGTTGATCGAGCTCCGCCGCTCGGGCTCTCGCGGGCATACCGGGAACCTTGACGTCCGCCCCTGGGGCGGTAGCGCGACGCCGTGGTGGCGTTCGCCCACGATGCAGGCGCCGGTGCTGTTCGCCGCAGTATTCCTGGGTCGCCCACTCGGGGTGTTTGACCAGCCAGCGGGAATCATCGTGGTTGCCGTCCTCCTTGGGTGTTTGGGACCAGCACCGCCTGGTTGATCCGCGCTAGCGCAATGCAGGATCCTATATACGGCCGCGATCCCGACCAGCCGCCAGTTCTCGGTAACGACGCTCGCTCAGCCGCAGGGCGGGGCGAACTTGCTCCCGACGTGCTCGAACTCATCGCGCTCCAAGCACACACCAGCGAGCGGAGAATCTCCTGGTGCGCTCGAGTCCTGGACACGAGCGAGGCTGGTATACGCGAACGCATCGCCCGCGGTCGGCGATGGTTGGAGTACCCCGCCACCGACGTGCACAATCCGTCGACGGCCAAATGGGTGAGACTCACGGAGGCCGGCCGTAAAGTCCTGATTCGGCCCTGAATTCTGAGGACCGGCACGCAGGCTGTACTGGTCAACTTGCTGTGCAAGTTGGCGCAGTTTCCAGCGGCAGGGAAACACTGGGAGTTTTGGTCCTCCAGAATCACCGGGCAATCGGTAACAGGGGAACGGGTAACGGGAAACGACTCCTGTTACCGGTATGGAGAGTGCCACAGAGTAATTCGCCGCCCGAGACGCCGCGATCAGACCTCCTACTCCCGACTCCCGAACACCCGCTCCTACCAGTTACATCGCTCCTGGTGGGGTCGTGTTTTTCTCCAGTTCGCCGCGCCAAAGGGTTAGTTGGCGGCGTGGTAGGCCTGCATGACGTCGGCGGGGATGCGTCCGCGGTCGGAGACGTCGTAGCCGTTGGCCTGGGCCCATTCGCGAATAGCTCTGGTCTCTGCGGACGGCGTCTTCGCGGAGGTTTTTCTTGCGGCCTTGGTGTTTCTTCCGGTCACGCGGTGGCCGGCCTCGATGTATGGGGCCACGGCCTCTCGCAGCGCCTGGGCGTTGTCGTCGCTGAGGTCGATGGAGTATTCCTTGCCCTCGAAGGCGAACGCGATAGTGTTTGCTGCCTCGCCTAGGTCGGTTCCGTCGATGTCGTCGGTGTATCTGACCTGGAAGTGCTGAGCCATAGATCTGTCCATTCTTGGTGCGTCAACTGCTGCGGGGAATTATGCCCGTTGCGGCAAGTCGCGTCGGTTGACTCTGAAAGCGCCAACCGCCCAGGCCCCGAGCGCACAGAGGCGAGGTAGGCCGCCTACGAGCCACCGCCGGGTGTGGCTGCTGGTGCGCTGGCGGACTCGGTGGACGCCGGGCGTTGCCGATTGGTGGCATTTGAGTAGCATTGACGGTGTTGGGCAGGGTGCCCGTAGTCGTCTACTGCCTTGATTGGCGGTGGTCGCGGGAGTTGACGCAAGGGGGTTCGGGCGATGGCTGTGGTGGATCAGGCGATCTTGGCGCATACCGAGACCATGAGGCTGTCGAGCGCGGAGTTGGCGCGTCAGCTGGTGCAGCATCTCGGGCCGACGGTGGTGGCGGTGGCCGCGGGTGTGCGGGACAGGAAGCTGCCGTACAAGTGGTCTGCCGACGGTGGTCCGGTGCCGCGTGATGGCGCGTTGCAGCGGCTGCAGGTGGCGCACCGGGCGTGGGTGGCGGTCGCGACGTCCGAGGGGTCAGATGTCGCCCGGGCATGGTTCATCGGCGCGAACCCCAGGTTGGATGAGCAGCCGCCGTTTATGGCGATCGCGGCGGGCAAGTTCAAGCCGGTGATGAGTGCTGCCGCGGCGTTCGTCGACGGCACCGACAACTAAAGCTCGCCCCGTGACCCTGCCCTGCGGGCCGGCCCGGCGAGCAGTGGAGGGCCACCTAGAGTGGCCGTGGTGAGTATGTGCGCCGGTAGAGGATGCTGCCCGTGACGGTCGAGGTCACGGTCTGCGCGAACACGGGCCTGGCGCTGCTGTCGGCCGGCGGACGGACCGTTTATCGGTTGGCTAAACCTTCCTATGGGGTGCTCAACCCGCCGACTCGAGGCGTGAGTAGCAGCGAGGACCGGGCGGGGTGGAACCGTTTCGATCTGCCCGGCGAGCAGACCATCTACTGCGCCAGTAGCGCCGAGGGCGCGTACGGCGAGTTGCTGGGCGCATTGAAGGTCGGCGGCCCCTACCGGGCGCAGGAGTACCTCGATGATCCCGGCGATACCGATCTCTACGCTCTGATCGCCCAGGACTGGAACGATCTGGGGGTTCGGCCACCCGGCGTGGTCGACATCGGTTGGCTGTACGCCCACCGCCTGTACACGGTGGCACTGCCGGCATCGGGATGGTTCGTGGAGATCGAACACGCGCGCACCATCACCTACCTGGCCTCGCATATTCCACAGTCACTGTGGGAGCGAGGGATCGGCGAGATCACCGTGGCGCAGACGCGTAGCGGTGACCGTCATCTGACGACCGAACTGGCCGCCACGCTGGCGGCCGCCCCACTGGTGGGCGGCGCACGGGCGCTGGGCGTGCACTACTACTCCAAACACGGAACAGAGTGGTCCTGCTGGGCGGTGTGGCTGCGCGACGACGTCGCCGGCGCGCTGGACGCAGGCCCGGGCCAGCCGGTCGCGCCGCCGGCGGACAATGCCGCGTTGGCGGCCGTGCTGGATATCTACAATCTCACCGCCGGATAGCTCCAGCCCCCACGCGCCGCCCGCCGCCCGCCGCCCGCGGGCCCCGTCTGGCTCGTCGCCGAAGGTGTCCGCGCCGACGGACACCCATCCCCACGGTCGCCGCGACACACCTCGCACGAGCTACCCAACGAGCGCGGAATCCGGTAACGTAGGTAACCAGAAACGTTACCGGTTACCCGTTACCGCATACCTAATTCGGAGGGGCTGTCATGTCGACGTCGGAGAAGATTGCTCGCGCCTATGGGGTACTCCTCGCGCGGGGCGAGAAGGTCACCGTGCGGTCCGTGCAGCGCGAAGCGGGGGTGCGGATCGGCGAGGTGGCCGCGTGGATGCGCGAGCATGCTGGCGGGGCGGCCGGGGATGTGCCGGCGGCGCCGGATTTGTCGGAGGCGATGTCGGCGATGGTGGCCTCGGTGTGGGCCGCGGCGTGGAAGCGGGCCGCGGAGCAGGCGGACGAGGCGACCGCGGTGGCGCTCGATGCTG
>NZ_JAALDT010000288.1:0-3271 GCF_014144995.1 Dietzia sp. DQ11-71
GCAGAGCGAGGCGGGCGAGTTCGTGGGGGCGGCCGGCGCCTGATGCTCCCGGGGGTGGGGCCGGCGTCCGCCGCGGACGCCGGGGCCGCGGGCGGACACGTAACATGGGGGTCGTGCCCGCGGCCGACCCGCGGTGAAGTGAACTATATGCGCAGGTGAGAGGGTAGAATGGCCGAGTTTATCTACACGATGAAGAAGGTACGCAAGGCGCACGGGGACAAGGTGATCCTCGACGACGTCACGATGTCCTTCTATCCCGGTGCGAAGATCGGCGTCGTGGGCCCCAACGGCGCCGGCAAGTCCTCCATCCTCAAGATCATGGCCGGGATCGACCAGCCCTCCAACGGCGAGGCGTTCCTCGATCCCGAGGCGACCGTCGGCATCCTGCTGCAGGAGCCGGAGCTCGACCAGTCCAAGACCGTCAAGGAGAACGTCGAGGACGGCCTCGGCGAGACGATGGTGCAGCTGCGTCGGTACAACGAGGTCGCCGAGGAGATGGCGACCGACTACACCGACGAGCTCATGGAGGAGATGGGTCGGCTGCAGGAGCAGCTCGACGCCGTGGACGCCTGGGACGTGGACTCCCAGATCGAGCAGGCCATGGACGCCCTGCGCTGCCCGCCGGGCGACTCGCCGGTGACGAACCTGTCCGGTGGCGAGGCGCGTCGGGTGGCGCTGTGCAAGCTGCTGCTGAGCAAGCCCGACCTGCTGCTGCTCGACGAGCCCACCAACCACCTGGACGCCGAGTCCGTCCTGTGGTTGGAGCAGCACCTGGCCGCCTACCCCGGCGCCGTCCTGGCCGTCACACACGACCGGTACTTCCTCGACCACGTCGCGCAGTGGATCTGTGAGGTCGACCGCGGTCAGCTGCACCCCTACGAGGGCAACTACTCCACCTACCTGGAGAAGAAGGCCGAGCGCCTCGAGGTCCAGGGCAAGAAGGACCAGAAGCTGCAGAAGCGGCTCAAGGCCGAGCTCGAGTGGGTGCGCTCCGGTGCCAAGGCGCGCCAGTCCAAGTCCAAGGCCCGTCTGGCCAAGTACGAGGAGATGGCCGCGGAGGCGGAGAAGCACCGCAAGCTCGACTTCGAGGAGATCCAGATCCCCACGCCGCCGCGGCTCGGCAACGTGGTGGTGGACGTCGACAAGCTCACCAAGGGCTTCGACGACCGCGTCCTCATCAAGGACCTGTCGTTCACGCTGCCTCGCAACGGCATCGTCGGCGTGATCGGCCCCAACGGCGTCGGTAAGACGACGCTGTTCAAGACCATCGTGGGCCTGGAGGAGCCGGACTCCGGCACCGTCAAGGTGGGCGACACGGTGAAGCTGAGCTACGTCGACCAGAACCGCGCCAACATCGACCCGGAGAAGTCGGTGTGGGAGGTCGTCTCCGAGGGCAACGACTACATCGAGGTCGGCCAGAACGAGATGCCCTCGCGTGCCTACGTCAGCGCCTTCGGCTTCAAGGGCCCGGACCAGCAGAAGAAGTCCGGCGTCCTGTCCGGTGGTGAGCGCAACCGTCTCAACCTGGCGCTGACGCTCAAGGTCGGCGGCAACCTGATCCTCCTCGATGAGCCCACCAACGACCTCGACACCGAGACGCTGGGCAGCCTGGAGAACGCACTCGAGGACTTCCCGGGTTGCGCCGTGGTCATCTCGCACGACCGCTGGTTCCTGGACCGCACCTGTACCCACATCCTCGCCTGGGAGGGCAACGTGGACGAGGGGCAGTGGTACTGGTTCGAGGGCAACTTCGAGGGCTACGAGAAGAACAAGGTCGAGCGTCTCGGCCCCGACGCGGCCCGCCCGCACCGGGTCACGCACCGCAAGCTCACCAGGGACTGACCGCAGATGGCCACGCCGACCACCCAGGGCTCGGACACGGCGGGGGCCGTGCACCGGGTCCGGATCCCGTTGCGCATCTCCGACTTCGTGGGCATGCACGTCAACAACGTGCGGTTCCAGGAGTTCTCGCAGGACGCCCGGCTGATCTGGTTCCGCGAGAAGTTCGGGGTACCGGGCTCCCGGGTGCCGAGCGCGCTGGCGCGGTGGATGGAGATCGACTTCCGTCGCACCATCGCCATGGGCGTGCCCGAGGTGTGGGTGGACGTGCAGGTGGTGCGGGTGGGTCGCACCTCGTTCACGATGCGGACCTCGATCGGCTCCGAGTCGACCGGTGCCGAGCCCTGCGCGGTGGTCGACACCGTGATGGTGGTGACCGCGGATGACGAGACCACGACACTGGAGATCACCCCCGTGGAGCGCGCGGCGCTGCTCGGGGACCGGGAGGAGGCGGGATGACCATGCGCGACGCCGTGGACGCCGGAACGTTCCGCTGCACCCTGCAGGTGCGGTGGGCGGACTTCGACCAGTACGGCCACGTCAACAACATCAAGTACCTCGAGTACGCGCAGGAGGCGCGGATCCTGTTCATCCGCAGCCGGTTCGGGCCGTTCGGCCTGGGCAACCTGCCCCAGGTCGTGCGGCGCACCGAGATCGACCACCTGCGGCCCGTTCTGCGTGACTCCACCTCGGTGGACGTGGAGATCGACGTCGAACACGTCGGGACCACGTCGTACCAGATCCGCCAGACCATCCTGGACGCGGCGGGCGAGATCTGTTGCACGCTGCGGGTGGTCATGGTCGCCTACGACTCCTCCACCTCGACCGCGGTGGAGATCCCCTCGGGGGTCCGTCACGTGCTGGAGGCGGCCACACAACCGGCGGCGATCACTGACCAGGGGCCCGCCACGTGACCGACCAGCTCGTCTACGAGGCCGGCGGCCCCCTGGGCGTGTCCGGAGAGCCGGGCCGCAGGGTGTTCACCTCGGCGATGCCGGTCCGGTGGTCGGACCAGGACCTCTACCACCACGTCAACCACGCCCGGATGATCACGCTCATCGAGGAGGCGCGGATCCCGTGGCTCTTCTCCGAGGGCACACCCACCGCGACGCTCACCGCGGGTGCGGTGATGACCGACCTGTCGGTGAGATACCGGGGCCAGGTCAAGCACGCCGACGGCCCCATCCGCGTGCGCATGTGGTGCGAGAAGGTCGGCGGGGCGATGTTCGTGGCCCGCCACGAGGTCCGCGGCCGCACCACCCCGGACTCGGCGCCGCCCGCGGTGGACTGCACGGCCACCATCGCCGCGTTCGACCTGGCATCCCAGCGCCCGCGCCGGTTCACCCGCGCCGAGCGCGACTATCTGCTGGAGTTCCGGCACGAGGACCCGGCGTGACGGCACCGGGTTCGGACGCCGGGATGATCCGCGTGC
>NZ_JAALDT010000289.1:0-7230 GCF_014144995.1 Dietzia sp. DQ11-71
CCGTCGCGGCGATCACGGCGGCCGCGTCCTCCGGGTCGATCCCGGCGCGCAGGATCTGCAGGGTCGCCACCCGGTACATCGCGCCGGTGTCGAGGTACGCGCCGCCGATACGCCGTGCCAGGGTGCGGGCCAGGGTGGACTTCCCGGTGCCGGCGGGGCCGTCGATCGCGATACGTCGACGCGCGGCCGGGGCGCTCGGGGCGCTCACAGGCCTACCGCCTCGTACAGGTCGGAGACCTCTTTGCGGCCCAGCTTGCGGAAGGTGCCCGCGCGCTGGTCACCGAGCGCGATGGCCCCGAACCGGGTCCGGACGAGCGCCTCGACCGGGTGCCCGACCTCGGCGAGCAGCCGCCGGACGATGTGCTTGCGACCCTCGTGGAGCACGACCTTGACCAGCGAGCGCCCGTCGTGGATGTCGAGGATCGAGAACTGGTCGACCTTGGCGGGTCCGTCCTCCAGGGTCACCCCGGCGCGCAGCTGCTTGTTGACGCCCTTGCCCACGACGCCGGTGACGGTCGCCATGTAGGTCTTGGACACCTCGTAGGACGGGTGCATGAGACGGTGCGCCAGCTCGCCGTCGTTGGTCACCAGGAGCAAACCCTCGGTCTCGGCGTCGAGACGCCCGACGTGGAACAGTCGCTGCCCGGCGTCCACGCGGTCCGCGACGAGGTCGCCGACGCACGGCCGACCCTTCTCGTCGGACATGGTGGTGTGGTAACCCCGGGGCTTGTTCAGCGCGAGGTAGACCAGGGTGTCGTCCAGGACGATGCGGGTGCCGTCCACGCGGATGACGGCGGTCGCGGGGTCGACCTTGATGCCCATCTCGCGCACCTTCTTGCCGTCGACCTCGACCCTTCCGCGGGCGATGAGCTCCTCGGAGGCGCGGCGGGAGGCGACCCCGGCCTGGGCCAGGATCTTCTGTAGGCGGACCGGTGCGCCGTCTCGGCCAGCGGATTCAGTCATGAAAACGTCACATCTCTTCGTCGTCTCGGGGTGTGGGGTCGGGCGCCGCGGTTCGACGCCGCCCCAGTGGGATCCGCGGATCGTCCGCGGGGTCGTCGCTCATCTCGTCGACCAGGTCGACATCCGGCAGCAACGGGGCGATGTCCGGCAGCTCGTCGAGCGACGTGAGTCCCAATCTTTCCAGAAATAGCTCTGTGGTCCTATACAGGATGCCCCCGGTGTCCGCATCTGTGCCGCATTCCACCGCCAGCCCGCGCGCCACGAGCGTCCTCATCACGCCGTCGACGTTCACCCCGCGGACCGCCGCGACCCGCGACCGGGTGACCGGCTGCCGGTAGGCGATCACGGCCAGGGTCTCCAGCGCGGCCCGGGTCAGGGTGGACCTCGTGCCGTCCGTGAGGAGTCGCTCCACGTACGGCGCCAGGTCTCGGCGGGTGTAGAGACGCCACCCGTCCCCGGTGCGCCGCAGGTCCATCCCGCTCCCCGCGGCGGTGAGCTCGTCCCTCCACGCCCGCAACTCCGCGTCGACCTCGGCGACCGTCGCCCCGGCGGCCGCGGCCAGCAGGCCCTCCGGTGTCGGCTGGTCCACCACCAGCACCAGGGCCTCGAGTCTGGCCCGCAGAGGCGGCCCGTCCGACTCCGGCCCACCGCGCTCGTCGTCGTCCCCCATCGATCCCTCCGGCTCGGGGTCCCGGGGCTCCGTCACGTCGCTCACGTCCATTCGTCCCGTCCCTTCGTCACCTCGTCGGCGTCCCCGCCCGTCCAGCTCACCAACAGGTCCCCCAGTGCCTCGTCCTGGGCGAGCGCGACCGCGCGCGCCCGGTACAACTCCAACAGGGCGAGGAACCTGGCGACGACGACGAGGGAGTCGTCACACCCCGTGATCAGGTCGCGGAAGTCCACCCACCGACCCTCGCCGTGGAACTTCAACAGCTCCAGGACGCGGCCCGCCTGCTCGGGGACCGAGACGACGGGGGCGTGGATGTGCCCCACCCCCACCTCGTCGACCGGCCGCGGCCGGAACGCGACCGCGGCGATGGTGGCGAACTGGTCGGGATCCACCCCGAGCTCCACCTCGGGGAGCAGTCCCAGGAACTCCTCGTCGGGCCCGGCAGTCCTCGGATACGCGTGCCGCGCGGTGCGGTCGAGCTCACCGAACAGCTCCGCGACCTGACGGAACGCCCGGAACTGCAGCAGGCGGGCGAAGAGCATGTCCCGGGCCTGCAGCAGGGCCAGGTCCTCGGGATCCTGGACCTCGCCGGACGGGACGAGTCGGGCCGTCTTGAGGTCGAGCAGTGTCGCCGCGACGACCAGGAACTCGGTGACCTCCTCGAGCCCGGCCTCCGTGCCCAGGCGGCGGGTGTGCGCGATGAACTCGTCGGTGACGGCGTGGAGGGCCACCTCCGTGACGTCGAGGCGCTTGGAGTCGATGAGCCCCAGCAGCAGGTCGAACGGACCGGTGAAGTTGGTCAGGTGGACGGTGAACGCCCGCGGGTCCCCGACCTCCGTCGCCGACCCGACCGGGTCCTGACCCGACGGGGGCCCGACGCCGGTCACCGCCCGGTCACCTGCCGCGCTGGATGACCTCGCGCGCCAGGGCGCGGTAGGCCTGCGCACCCGCGGACTTCGGAGCCCACGTGGTGATCGGCTCGCCGGCGACGGTGGTCTCCGGGAACCGGACGGTGCGGGTGACGAGGGTGTCGAACACCTTGTCTCCGAACACCTCCACGACCCGGCTGAGCACGTCGCGGGCGTGGACCGTCCGACGGTCGAACATCGTGATGAGGATGCCCGTGAGGTGCAGTCGGGGGTTGATGCGGTCGCGGACCTTGTCGATCGTGTCCGTCAGCAGCGCCAACCCGCGCAGCGAGAAGTACTCGCACTCCATGGGGATGAGCACGCCGTCCGAGCACGCCAGCGCGTTGACGGTGAGCAGGCCAAGCGACGGTTGGCAGTCGACGAGGACGAAATCGTAGCGGTCCAGGACCGGGTACAGGGCGCGGCCCAGCGCCTGCTCGCGACCGACCTCGTTGACGAGCTGGATCTCCGCGGCCGACAGGTCGATGTTGGCGGGGATGAGGTCCACGCCCTCGACACGGGTCCGGACCAGGACCTCCTCCGTCGACACGGAGTTGTCCACGAGCAGGTTATAGACGGTGAGATCGAGCTGGTGGTGCGGGATGCCCAGGCCCGCGGACAGCGCCCCCTGGGGATCGAGATCCACAACGAGCACCCTGCGGCCGTACTCCGCCAGTGCCGCGGCGAGGTTGATCGTGCTGGTGGTCTTGCCGACGCCGCCCTTCTGGTTGCACATCGACAACACCACGGCGGGCCCGTGTGTGGACAGCGATTCCGGTTCGGGGATCGCGGAGAATCCCTCACCGGCCGCCGGGTCGTCGGCGCCCAGGAGCTCGGCGCGGGAGAACAACGCGGGGTCCATCGCCCCAGTGTTCAGCGCCACCGCATCTCCTCTCCTCGCCGTCTCACCCGTGCCGTCTCGAGCGTGCAGTCTCGAGCGCGCCGGGCCGTATCCACGGTCACGTTACCGTGCCCGGGGGTGACACTCGGCCCAGACCTCTCGGAGCGTGTCGACGGTGACGAGGGTGTACACCTGCGTGGTGGTGACCGAGGAGTGTCCCAGCAGCTCCTGGACCACACGGATGTCCGCCCCGCCGTCGAGGAGATGGGTAGCGAACGAGTGCCGGAACGAGTGTGGTGAGACGTCCTGCTGCACACCGGCGCGTCGGGCCGCGACCGACACCACGTTCCACAGGGTCTGCCTGGTGACGCGCCCACCGCGGGCGTTGAGGAACAGGGCCGGGCCCCCTCGGGTGGCGAGCGCGGGTCGGGCACGCACCAGATAGGCCCCCACCGCCTCGCACGCCGGACGCCCGACCGGGACGACCCGCTCCTTACCACCCTTGCCCCGCAGGATCACCGCTCCACCGTCCGGGTGGTCGAGACCGTCGAGGTCGTCGACGTCGAGCCCGACGAGTTCGGCGGCCCGGGCACCGGAGGCGTAGAGCAACTCGAGCATCGCGCGGTCGCGCAGGCGTGCGGGGTCGGTGTCCGTCTCGGTGGCGCCGGCCGCCTCGATCACCGCGATCATCCGGTCGACCGGCAGTGCCTTGGGGAGCCGCCGCGGCGGACGGGGCGGGGTGACGGCGGCGGCCGCGTCGAGGGCGGTCACCCCGTCACGGGTGGCGAACCGGTGGAGACCGCGGACCGCCGCCATGGTCCGCGCGATCGAGCTGGGGGCCAGGGCCTTCCGTCCCTCGTCCGGGTCGGCGGTGGCCAACCGGGTGCGGAACTCCTCCACGTGCGCCTCGGTCACGGACGTCAGGTCGTCGACGCCCGAAGCCGCGAGATAGCGGTGGTACTTCTCCAGGTCGCGGCGGTACGCGGCCAGGGTGTGGGCCGAGGCCCCCTTCTCGACGGCGAGGTGGTCCAGATACCCGCGGATCTGCACGGTGGCGCCGCCCTCCGAGGTCACCGGGGGTCCGATCCCGTCAGGACCGGTCGATCACCGAGTGGGCCGCGAGGATGCCGGCCACGGCGATACCATTGACGATCCGGCCGTCCAGCACGGCGTCGACGGCCTCGGCGAACGGCATGCGCGCGACCTCCATGTCCGCCTCCTCGTGCTCCGCCTCCGGGCGCTCGACCTGCCGGAGTCCGGTGGCCAGGTACACGTGGACGCGCTCCGTGCAGAACCCCGGGGACGGGACCATCTCGATGACCGGGCGCCAGTGCTCGGCCTCGAGGCCGGTCTCCTCGACGAGCTCACGGCGCGCGGTCGCCAGGGGCTCCTCGCCGTCGACGTCGCACAGCCCTGCGGGCAGTTCCCAGAGTCGCTCCCCCACGGCGTGCCGGTACTGCCGGACGAGGGTGATCCGGTCGTCGTCGTCGAGGGCGATCACCGCGACGGCGTCGTCGTGCCCACAGATCTCCCGGTCCGCGGTGCCCCCGCCCGGCATGGTCAGGGTGTCCACGCGCAGCCGCACGACGCGGCCGTCGAAGATCTCACGGCTCGCGACGGTGCGGTAGTCGTGCGTCCCGGGGGCACCGCGCTCGGACACGCCGGTCAGCTCCCGTCCGCGCGGGGGTCGGAGGCCGTCTCGGTCTCCACCTCGTCGGCACGGACGCTGGACGTCTTGGCGTCCGGTGCGTCCACGGTCTCCGGGCCGGTGTCCCCGCTCTGACCGGTGCGCCACGGTTCGACGGGCAGTCGCATCTCGTTCTCGTAGTCGAGCGCGGCCTTGATGAACGCGACGAACAACGGGTGGGGGCGGGTCGGACGCGACTTGTACTCCGGGTGAGCCTGGGTGGCGACGAAGAACGGGTGCTGCTCGTGCGGGTACTCGACGAACTCGACCAGGTGTCCGTCCGGGGAGGTCCCCGAGAACTGCAGGCCGGACTCGGCGATCCTGTCGCGGTAGGCGTTGTTGACCTCGTAGCGGTGGCGGTGACGCTCGGTGATCTCGGTGGACCCGTACGCCTCGGCCACGACCGAGCCCTTGGTGAGCGTGGCCGGGTAGGAGCCCAGACGCATGGTGCCGCCGAGGTCGGCGTTGCCGGCGACCGCGTCCACCTGATCGGCCATGGTCGAGATGACCGGGTGCTCGGCATCGGGGTCGAACTCGGTGGAGGAGGCGCCCTCGAGCCCGACCGAGCGGGCAGCCTCGATCACCGAGCACTGGAGACCGAGGCACAGCCCGAGCAGCGGGATGCGGTTCTTGCGGGACCACGAGATGGCGCCGAGCTTGCCCTCGATCCCCCGGATACCGAACCCGCCGGGGATGAGCATGCCGTCCACACCACGGAGCGCCTCGCGCGCGCCGGCCTCGGTGGTGCAGGCATCGGATTCGACCCACCGGATGTTCACCCGGGCGTGGTGCGCGAAGCCGCCGGCGCGCAGTGCCTCGGTGACGGAGAGGTAGGCGTCGGGCAGGTCGATGTACTTGCCCACGAGGGCGATCTCGACCTCCTCGCGCGGCTCGTGGACGCGCTGGAGCAGGTCGCCCCACACGGTCCAGTCCACGTCCCGGAACGGCAGGTTGAGACGCCGGATGACGTGCGTGTCGAGGTGTTCGCTGAACAGCACCTTGGGGATGTCGTAGATGCTCGGGGCGTCCGGGGTGGACACGACGCCCTCGAGGTCCACGTCGCACATCAGCGCGATCTTGGCCTTGAGCCCGTCGGTGACGTCCCGGTCCGAGCGCAGGATCAACCCGTCGGGGACGATGCCGATCGAGCGCAGCGCCGCCACCGAGTGCTGGGTGGGCTTGGTCTTGAGCTCACCCGACGGCGCGAGGTACGGAACCAGGGACACGTGGAGGAAGAAGATGTTCTCGCGGCCCACCTCGTGGCGGACCTGCCGGCACGCCTCGAGGAAGGGCTGGGACTCGATGTCACCGACGGTCCCACCGACCTCGGTGATGACCACGTCGGGGCGGCGCCCCTGGTCATCGGGGTCGCCCATCGCGATGATGCGGTCCTTGATCGCGTCGGTGATGTGCGGGATCACCTGCACGGTGTCACCGAGGTATTCGCCGCGGCGCTCCTTGGCGATGACCGCGGAGTACACCTGCCCGGTGGTGACGTTGGCCTTCGCGTCCAGGTCGCGGTCGAGGAAGCGCTCGTAGTGACCGAGATCCAGGTCGGCCTCGGCGCCGTCCTCCGTGACGAACACCTCACCGTGCTGGAAGGGGTTCATCGTGCCGGGGTCCACGTTGATGTACGGGTCCAGCTTCTGCATGGTCACGCGGAGACCGCGGGCGGTGAGCAACTGCCCGAGACTCGAGGCGGTGAGCCCCTTGCCCAGCGACGACGCCACGCCGCCGGTGACGAAGATGTGCTTGGTCTCGGACCGCGATGCGGTTCGGTTCAGTGCCAAGGGGACTCCCGTGTCCATACGCCGGAATGGATGAATGCTGGTGTGGCTCCGGTGCACCCCACGGGGCTTCAGGCTATCACCGCTCCGGCGTCGGGGGGAGCGACGGCGCCGCGGCGGTCGCGTCCGGCCTCAGCCCGTAGTGACCCTGCCCACCGTCGAGCTGCTCCGCCAGCGCCAGCGTCGTCGCCAGACGTCCCGCCTCGGTACCGGCGTCATCGATGGTCGAGACGTCCTCCTCCGCCGAGGACCGCAGGATGCTGACCGCGTCGCGTCCCCCGGAGTCGCCCGTCCGCACCGCGACCACCGCGCCGGCGCCCTCGCCGTCGAGGGTGCGGGCCAGGGCGGCGACACGGACCCCGGTCGATTCCTCG
>NZ_JAALDT010000028.1:0-8249 GCF_014144995.1 Dietzia sp. DQ11-71
AAGATGAAGGTGTAGCCGGTCAGGCCGAAGACGTCCGTCGCCAGCAGGGGCAGCACGGTCTGCTGCTGTCCCACCATGCCGCCGACCAGCGCATTGATCGCCACCAGCAGCGTGAACTGGGCGGCGTTGGCCTTGAGACCGAGTACGGGTGCGCGTTCGGTGGGCATGCTCCCCTTTCATGACTGAGTCCGCTGTGTGGTCAGCCCACGGCGCACTATACCCCAGCGGGTATTGATCCTGCCGGTTTCGCCAACTGTACACAGTTGACTACAGTCAGGCTGTACACACTTGACTACAGCGGCGAGGTCAGCGCTTGTCCCGCCTCGCCCCGCACCCACATCGGAGGATCATATGACCGGAACCCGTCCCGAGATCACGGCCACACCCGGCACGGATCGCGCGAACCGCCTGGCCGGAAAGACCGCGATCGTCACCGGTGGCGGGCAGGGCGTGGGCCGCGGGATCTCGCTCGGCTTGGCCGAGTCAGGCGCCTCGGTCCTGCTGGTCGGGCGGACGGTGGAGAAGCTCGAGAAGGTCGCCGAGGAGATTCGCGCGATCGGCGGTGCGGCCGAATGCCTGCCGGTCAACATCACCGCGGAGGGCGCACCCGAGGCGATCGTGGACGCAGCTGTCACGCATTTCGGAGGGGTCGACATCCTCGTCAACAACGCGAACATGGCCCGGCCCCTGCCACTGTCCGACTACCCCGACGACGGTTTTCGCAAGGCCTTCGAGTCCGGCCCCCGCGTGTCGCTCACGCTGATGAAGCTGACCCGCCCTCTCATGGCGCAGAGGGGCGGTGGGGTGATCATCAACCTGGTGACCTCGGCAGCCGTCCGGTGGGATCCCTCCAACTACGGCATCTACGGAGCCGTGAAGGAGAGCATGCGCGCCCTCACACGGGCCGCCACGTACGAATGGGCCGGCGACGGAATCCGCGCTCTCAACGTTGCTCCACACGCCCACAGTCCCGGGCTGGACTGGTGGATGGACAACAACCCCGAGGAAGCCGCCGAGTTCCTCTCCGCCATCCCCGCCGGCCGCGTGGGTGACCCGGTGACCGACATCGGCCGCCCGGTCGCCTGGCTCTGCTCGGCGGAGGCCTCGTACCTGAGCGGAGCGACGATTCCGCTCGACGGGGGCCAATCCCGCTGGGGCTGACCACTGCCCTCCCCCAGCCGCACCACCAGACCACCGCACCACCGACCGCCGCACCAACGGAACACCAACTGTCAGTTCGATCAGGAGCACAAACGATGTCCCAGAATGCGCAACTTGCCGAGCTGTCACGAGCCGGGGTGTCGGTCTGGCTCGACGACCTGTCCCGGGACCTGATCTCCTCCGGTCGCCTCGCGGAACTGGTGGAGACCCGGTCCGTGGTCGGGGTGACGACGAACCCGGCGATCTTCCACGCCGCGCTGACGAGCGGGACGGCGTACGACCAGCAGGTCAGCCACCTCCGAGGCCGAGGTCATGAGGTGGACGCCGTGATCCAGGCCGTCACCACCGACGATGTCCGTGCCGCCTGCGACATCCTGGCGCCGGTGTACGAGCGAACCGGGACAGTAGACGGGCGAATATCGATCGAGGTCGATCCGCGACTGGCTCACGATGCCGAGGCCACGGTGGCACAGGCAAAGGAGCTGTGGCAGATCGTGAACCGACCCAACCTGCTGATCAAGATTCCGGCCACCGCGGCCGGGCTGGAGGCGATCAGTCGGGTGCTGGCCGAAGGCATCAGCGTGAACGTCACACTGATCTTCTCCGTCGAGCGCTACACACAGGTCGTTCAGTCCTACCTGGACGGTCTGGACGCCGCCGCCCTGGCCGGCCACGACCTGTCGTCCATCCACTCCGTGGCGTCGTTCTTCGTCTCGCGGGTCGATACCGAGGTCGATGCCAGACTCGAGGCCATCGGCACACCGGCCGCGCTGGCCCTGAAGGGCCAGGCCGCGCTGGCCAATGCCTGGCTGGCCTACGCCGAGTATCAGCAGCACTTCGAGAGCTCCGACCGGTTCCGGAGCCTGGCCGGCCGCGGCGCCCGACCGCAGCGGCCGCTGTGGGCGTCGACCGGCGTGAAGAACACTCGGTACAGCGACACCCTGTATGTCAGTGAGTTGGTCGCACCGGCGACAGTGAACACGATGCCGGCGGTGACCATGGAGGCGTTCGCCGACCACGGAGTCATTTCTTCGGGGTCGAGCACCACAAGGTTTGCCGAACCTGCAGCGCTGTTCGAGGCGCTCGGCGAGGTCGGGATCGACATGAGTGACGTCTTCCTTCAACTGGAGCGCGAGGGCGTCGCCAAGTTCGACACGGCCTGGAACGAACTGATCACGGCGATGGGCGCACAACTGGCGTCCGGGTGAGCGCACGCCTTGGTTCCACCGTCTGCGAAATCGGCACGCCGCCGCGACGGGTCTTGCAGGAGAAGGACTCGTGGACGACGCCGCTTGTTCGCTACCGGACCCCGTCTTAGTGGAAGGTGCCGGCCACCCAGGGTGCGCCGATCAGGTGTGGCGCCCGCACCACGCAGTAGGCCAAAACAACTGTGACGCCGGTACAGGCAGCGGCCAACATTCTGTCCATGCCGGCGCCCGCACGGATTCGCAGTGGTCCCGGTAGGCGGAAGTTCCACCATCGCTCGCCTCCGATACTGACGACGCCGCCGAGTAGAGGCACGCCCCGCTTGGTGATCACGTCGCCGAGGAGGTGCATCGCGACACCGGCGGTGACCGCTGCGCCGAGCGCGGCGCTGCCGACCGAAGCCGGCAGCGCAAACCACACCGCTACTGCAAGCGCCAACGAGAGCCCGGTGACGTAGATCCAATCCTGCTTCTTGGCCCAGTTCGGTGCCAGGCTGCGTATGGCAAGGCCAAGCATGAAGAACAGCACCCCGATAGCGCCGTTCTTACCGAACGCCGAGACGAGGGCGGCCGTGCCGGCGCCCGCAAGAAGTGCGAACCACAACGTGTGGGTCGCGGTGCGGTGCCCGTTGCTGATCCGGGCGTCCTTGCGCGTCATCGTCAGGTCGTAGATGGTCTTCGAGACCCGCTCCGTGATGTGAGCGAGGGCCCTCGAGGCCAGCCCGAAGCTGCGAGCAAGGGTGCTCTGTGGTGTGTCGAGGTCCGGGAGAAGCGCCGCTCCGGCGGTGACACCCGCAAACACGAGCACCTCCGTGGGTGAGGTGGCCCCACCCCATTCGACTGGGAGGAAGGCCCCGATAGCCAACCCCGCGCCGGCGCCGCTCATCGCGTGCGTAGGTCCCATCACCATGTGCAGCGCACCTTACTGTCCACCGAGGCTCGCCCCCGGATACGGACCGGGCCCCCTGGCCCAGAGCGACCGCACCGACGATGGATCTCGCCAACCGTGCGCTGAACGCCCAGCGGCAATTCACTGACACCGTAGCGTCGGGCTGACAACCTGTTTCCACAACCGACGACGAGAGCTACAGCCCCCGCGCCATGTCCACGAAACGCGAGTAATGGAGCTGATGCGCCACCGTGATCGTGGACGTGGGACCACCGCGGTGCTTGCCCAGGATCAGGTCGGCCTCACCGGCCCGAGGGTCGTCGCGCTCGGAGGCGTCCGGGCGGTGCAGCAGCATGACGATGTCGGCGTCCTGCTCCAGTGAGCCGGACTCACGGAGGTCGGACACCTGGGGCCGCTTGTCGGTCCGCTGCTCGGGGCCACGGTTCAGCTGGGAGATAGCGATCAATGGGACGTCGATCTCCTTTGCCAACAGCTTGAGCTGACGAGAGAACTCGGAGACCTCCTGCTGACGGGATTCCACCTTCTTGCCCGAGGACATCAGCTGCAGGTAGTCCACCACGATCAGCCGCAGGTCGTGCTTTTGCTTGAGCCGGCGGGCCTTGGCGCGGATCTCCATCATCGTCATATTGGGCGAGTCATCGATGAACAGCGGAGCCTCGGAGATCTCCCCCATGCGCCGGGCCATCCGGGTCCAGTCCTCATCGCTCATCTTGCCCGACTTCATATCGGACAACTTCACGCGCGCCTCCGCGCTCATGAGGCGCATGACGATCTCCGTGCGGCTCATCTCCAGCGAGAACACCACCGAGGCGAGCCCGTGCTTGATGGAACAGGACCGCATGATGTCCAGGCCGATGGTCGAGTTGTGCGTGGGGATCGCGGTGGGGCCGGCCAGATAGAGGTGATCGGCGGCGGCGACCTCGATGCACCTGACCGGGACGCTCTCCGCGCTGCGCACGTCGGCGATGAGCCGGGCCGCCCGGCCGGAGCCGGGATTCTCGGGGACGACGATGCCGAAGTCGCAGACCAGCATGAGGGTGTCGAGTGACTTGGTGGTGACGACCTGCTCGGTGCCGCCCATCTCGATACGCCACTCGTGCTCGGCGTCGGCGACCAGCTCGGTGCCGTCGTTGAACCGCACTGTGAAGCATGGACGGTCCTCCCACACCTCGGTCACGGCGACGACCTCGGTGGGCTGCCCGTCGGCATCCAGCACCCGGTCCCCCACGGCGACCTCGCCCATGGTGGTCTGCCCGTCGGGCGTGGGCAGGACGGTGTCGAGGGCCAGGGCCTTACCCACACCGGGGCGGGCGGCGATGATGATCATCTGGCCACCGTGCAGGCCGTTGGTCACGGCGTCCAGGTCGGCGAATCCGGTGGGCACACCCTGGGCGAGCCCGCCCGCGGTGTGGATCGCGTCGATCTCGTCCATCGTGGGCTGCAGCAGCTCCTCGATGATCACGAAGTCCTCGGTGGTGCGCCGCTCGGTGACCTCGAAGATCTCCGCCTGGGCGCGGTCCACCACTTCGGCGACGTCCGCGCCCTCGGACCCCGAGTAGCCGAACTGCACGATCCGGGTGCCGGCGTCGACCAGGCGACGCAGCACCGCCTTCTCCGCGACGATCTGCGCGTAGTACCCGGCGTTGGCCGCGGTGGGGACGGTGGAGATGAGCGTGTGCAGGTAAGGGGCACCGCCGGCACGGCGGAGGTCGCCCCGGCGGTCGAGCTCGGCGGCCACGGTGACGGCGTCTGCCGGCTCACCGCGTGCGTACAGGTCGAGGATGACGTCGTAGATCGCCTGGTGCGCGGGCTTGTAGAAGTCGCCCGGCTGGATCTCCTCCACCACGTCCGCGATGGCGTCCTTGCTCAACAGCATCCCGCCGAGCACGGACTGCTCGGCGGTGAGGTCCTGCGGCGGGGTGCGGCCGAACTCCCCGCCGCCACCTTCATCCGGCGGAGGCGGCATCTCGCCGGGACCGCTGAATCCCCCCTGCGCCATGACCGCTCCTCTCCGCTGTAGAACTCGTACCGCCACCGACCCCGATCAGGCACCGACCCGAACGGGCACCGACCCTGAACAGGCGCCGAGCGACCCCTCCACTGTAGGTCACCGGACCGACACGCCCGACGCCCCGCCCACCCGGGTATCCACAGGTTTGTCCACATTTGCGAGAGAGCACCTGTGGACAACTGTGAATGGATGTGGGTTACGCAGGGCCGATGGGCGTATCACTGTGGACAACCGGTGGAAACCGCTGGCCACTTTCAGCAAAACCGCAGGTCACCATCATCGTCGCAGGTCGCGGCGCCGGTGGAGAACGGCGCTTACCACGTCACAAACAGGGACACAATGGATAACGAAAGATGAACGGCACTGATCCGAGAACCGTCCGGACCCTAGGCATTACAACTAGTTATCCACAGGCCGTCCACAAAAGCGAGGGCCCCGACCGTCACTGTGACGATCGGGGCCCTTCGCGGTGAATCAGGCGGGGACGACCTCGACCGCGACGCGCGCGGTGGTGTCGTGACCCAGGTCGACGACGACGCTGTGGGCGCCGGTCGACTTGATGTGCTCCTTGGGCATCTCGACGGCACGCTTGTCGAGAGTCGGTCCGCCCGCGGCCTTGATGGCAGAGGCGACATCGCCCGCGGTGACCGAGCCGAACAGCTTGCCGGTGTCCGAGGTCTTGACCGCGACCTTGACGTCGGCCAGCGACTCGAGCTTCTGCTTGAGCTCGTTGGCGTGGTCCGAGTCGCGCACCTCACGAGCCTCCTGGGCCCGCTTGATGGAGTCGACCTGGCGCTCGGCGCCACGGGTGGCCACGATGGCCAGCCCGCGCGGGAGCAGGAAGTTACGACCGTATCCGCCCTTGACCTCGACGATGTCGCCCGGCGCACCGAGCTTGTCGACGTCGGCGGTGAGGATCAGCTTCATGATCCGTCTACCTTTCTTTCCTCCGACGGACCCGACCTGGGCCGGGATGTCGCGAGGTCATGTCTCATGCTTATGGGGTGGGACGCGGGTGGCGCCCCGGGGAATTCGACGCGCTCTAGAACGGGGGCTCGTCGTCCATGCCACCGAAGCCACCGGAACCGCCGGCCTGCGGGGCGCTGCCCCACGGGTCGTCGTTCTGCTGACCACGGCCCTGGCCGCCGCCGTAACCGCCCTGCGGCTGACCGCCACCCTGGAAGCCGCCGCCCTGCTGGCCGCCACCCTGGAAACCGCCGCCCTGCTGGCCGCCGCCCCCGCCGCCTTCACGGTTGGTGCGGGTCACCTTGGCGGTGGCGTACTTGAGCGACGGGCCGACCTCGTCGACCTCCACCTCGTAGACGGTGCGCTTCTCGCCCTCACGGGTTTCATACGACCGCTGGCGCAGCCGACCGTTGACGATGACGCGCATGCCCTTCTGGAGCGACTCGGCGACGTTCTCCGCCGCCTGCCGCCAGACGTTGCAGGTGAGGAACAGGCCTTCGCCGTCCTCCCACTGGTTGGTCTGCGAATTGAAGCGACGTGGCGTGGAGGCGATCCGGAAGTTCGCCACCGCGGCACCCGACGGCGTGAACCGCAGCTCGGGGTCCGCGACGATGTTCCCGACCACTGTGATAGGGGTGTCGCCCTGTGCCATGCGCTTGTCCTCCGTGTTGAAGCCGGCGTATTACAGCCTGAGGTGGATGGTGATCGAAGGCCGACCGACCGCGCCCAGATTACCGGTGCGGTCGGACACTCCGGGTCACTTGTCGGCGCGGAGCACCTTGGTGCGGAGAACGTTCTCGTTCAGACCGAGCTGACGATCCAGCTCCTTGACCGCGTCCGGCTCGGACTTGATCTGCGCGACGGCGTAGATGCCCTCGGTCTGCTTGTTGATCTCGTAGGCGAAGCGGCGCTTCCCCCAGACATCGACCTTGTCGACCGATCCGCCCTCTTGCCGGATCACGTTGAGGAACGTGTCCAGCGACGGCGCCACGGTGCGCTCGTCGAGACTCGGATCGAGGATGACCATCACTTCGTATTGACGCATGGGACCTCATCACCTCCTGTGGACTACAGATTCGGCCACGGTGTCTCCGTGGCAGGAGGGTCGTTGCGTCAGCAACCGCTCAAGGTTACCCCGGTGACCTCGGCAGACGAAATCCCCGTCGGCGGCGGCAGCGCCGTCGCACGGGCGCGCCACCCCCTCACAGGTCGTCGAGTCTGACGTAGCCGTCCTCCACCGCTCGCAGCAGCAACCGGACCTTGGTCCGCGCGGGCCGGCCGACGGCGTCGTACTTGGAGCGCACCCGCTGGATGTAGGTGCTGACGGTGGAGTCGGCCAGGAACAGCCGCTCGGTGACCTCGCGCTTGCTGTCCGAGGCGAGCCAGGCGATGAGGACCTCGACCTCCCGGTCACTGAGGTCCGGACGGGCCGCGGCGGGGCGGAAAGGAATCGTGGCGGTCATGGCGCCCTCTCGTTCGATGAGTTCCGATTCATTCTGGCGACGGCCGGTCACGGCGTGAACTTCCCCCGAATTGTCAGTACAAGTCCGTACGGATGCGTCCTACGATCGTATGAAACCCCAGCACATGACCTCCGAATCCCTTCCGTACGCCGGCCGCTCGGCCGTACGATGTTGACCGTGCACACCCCCCGCGAGCCCGTCGAGGGCACAGTTGGACGATCAGCTCCTTCTCAGATTCAGACTCGTGAGGAGCTCGGCAGCGCGCTCACCGCTCTCCGGGTGACGGCCGGACTCTCGGTCCGCGACGTCGTGCGGCTGGTCCCCTCCCTGACCCTCGGGACCGCCTCGGGCTGGTTCTCGGGCCAGCACGTGCCGACCCGCGCGAGCGAGGCGACGCTCGTAGAGCTGCTCCGTCTGCTCGGTGTCGGCGGGGACGCGGGCTCGGATACGGGCCCGGCCGGCACGGGCCCTGCCGGCACGGACCCCGCCCGCGCAGACTCCGCCGCCGCCACCACCATCGACGAGTGGCGGGC
>NZ_JAALDT010000290.1:0-2037 GCF_014144995.1 Dietzia sp. DQ11-71
CCGGCGGAGCGGCCGGCGGAGCGGGATCGTCGAGGCCGGCCTCGGGTTCGCAGCGCCCGATCCGAGGGACAGATCGCGGGAGCGGGGCGGCTTGGTGTCCCCGACGGTCGCGCGGCGGTCGCGGGGTCTGACAGATCAGGCGCGGTTCCGGGTGGTCCGTCCGCCGGTGCCGCCGCGGCTCCCGCGCAGGCCCAGCACTATGCCACCGATCAGCGAGAGCAGGCCGAGGATGCCCAGCACCGCCGGGACGATACGACCGAACGTGTTGAGCGTGTCCGCGCTGTCCTGCGCCGCGGCCAGAGTGCTCTCCTGGGTCTCGTCGTTCCATCCGGACTGGAAGCGGACGGCCGTGCGGGTCGGCTCGGCTTTCTCCTCCTCCAGGCGGGCCTTGTCGGAGAAGAAGGCGTCGGCCTCGGCCTGGTCCTCGGCGAAGAACTGGAAGATGTCCTCCTTGCCGTTGATGATCTGGCCGGTCGCCGGGTTCACGTACACCGTGCGGGTGTTGGTGTAGAAGCGCCGCATGTCGACCTCGCGCTTGGGGTCGCCCTCGAGGCCCCACTGGCCGGCGGTCATGCCCTCGCGGCGGTAGCTGGCCAGGACCGACTCCACGGCGGGGTCGTAGCCGTCGGAGATCGAGGCGAAGTGGTCGCGGATCGAGGACCACATGTCGATCGGGCCGAGGTCCTGGGTGAACTCGTAGGCCTCGATCCCACCGACGGACGTCTCGCCGACGAACTCGATCGGGTTGGTGGTGAACGTGCTGGCGTCGAAGTAGTCGTAGGCCCGCTGCTCGGTGTCGAACGGGAACTTGTACTGCAGACCCTCGCGGACGAAGCCCGTGGGGGCGGTGTCGTCGGCGCCGCCGGCGACGACCTGCAGGGTGCTGGTGGCCTCGTCGACCGGCTGCGCCGTGACGCGGTCCAGCGTGATGCGGTCGACGGTGGCGTTGATCAGGGACTCGACCTCGTCGCCGCCCGCGATGTCCTCGCGCAGCAACGACTGGGCGGCCTGCAGGGTGATGACGTCGGCGTCCGACGGCTCGACGGCCATCACCCGACGCTGCGAGTACAGGGGGATGTCGTTGTCGATGAAGCACGAGACGGGGAACTGCACCTCGGAGTCGTCGGCCTCGGCGCCGTCCTGGGTCTCATCCGCCTCACCCTCGGGCGCGTCGCCCTCTCCCTCGTCCCCGGACGCGGCCTCGGCCTCGGCCTCGGCCCCATCCTCGGGGCGGCACTCGGGCCGGTCCGCGTTGAGCTCGGTGGGTGCGTTGCCCGCCAGTGCCCTGCCCACGAGGACCGCCCCCGGCGCGACCTCGGTGACGGTCGTCGAATTGATGTCCAGCGGGGTCTTCTTCTGCGCCGGCACCACGAAGAACACGAGCGCCAGTGCGATAGTGATCAAGAATGCGCCGAGCCCGACGAGGACCAGCGCGGGCACCGACGACCTCCGTCCCGCGGAACTGCTCTGTCGTGCCATCGGTTGTCCTCCTGGAGTCGCGCCCTCGGTCCGTGGTCACGCCCGGGTAACGTCCCCGGGCCGGCTGCCAGACCGGACCATCATCTGGAGAAGATTAACAGTGATGAAGAACGCATTTGGCACCCCCGACCACCGAGTCGGGACACTGCCCTCCGCGACGGGCTTCGTGCCGGCGCTCGAGGGGCTCCGGGCGGTCGCCGCGTTCGCTGTACTCACCACCCATGTCGCGTTCCAGACCGGGGCCTCGACGGGGTCGTTCCTCAACCGCGTCTGGGGCCGCTTCGACCTGTCCGTGGCCGTGTTCTTCGCGCTCTCGGGCTTCCTGCTGTGGCGCGCGCACGCCCTGCACGCACGCCGGGGAGGCACGGGGACCGCACGGCCCGCCCGCGACTATCTGCGCTCCCGACTCGTCCGGATCATGCCCGCGTATCTCGTCCTGGTGTCCGCGGTGTTCCTGCTGATCCCCCGGAACGCAGGGAGCTCCGCCAGCACATGGACGTCCAACCTGACGCTCACCCAGGTGTACGTCCCGGACTCCCTCGTCGAGGGGCTCACGCA
>NZ_JAALDT010000291.1:0-3950 GCF_014144995.1 Dietzia sp. DQ11-71
CGCCCGGTAGGAGTGGTAGATGCCCAGTGTGAACGCCTCGTAGCGGAGCATCGCGACCGCACCGAAGTCGGACAGCGTGTACAGCGCCACCAGGAGCCCGCCCGCGGCGACCGCCGGTCGGATCTGTCGGAACGTCACCCCGAACACGGCACGGGTGGTGCCGTGCCCGAGGGTGCGCGCGACCTCCTCGAGTCCCGGGTCCACCCGCCGGAGGGCGGCGGAGGCGGGGAGGAACACGTACGGGTAGCAGGAGATGGTGAGCACCGCGACGGCCCCCGGCAACCCGAGGACCTCCGGGAAGTCGGCCACCCAGAGGTAGCCGAGGACATACGACGGCGTGGCCAGCGGAACGCACAAGAGCGCACCGATGACCGGGGCCCCCGGTAGGTCGGTGCGGACCACGAGCCACGCCATCCCCACCCCGACGATCACGCTGGCGGTGGTGACCAACACGACCAGCACGACGGTGTTGCCGAGGAGGGTCAGCGTCCGACCGGAGCCGAGCACCTCGGCGGCGGACGCCGGGCCCCGTTCGCCCGCGCGGATGACCAGGTAGACCAGCGGGATGAGCGTCGCCGCGCACGCCAGCACGGCGGCCGCCCCGAGCAGGGGCCGGCCGCCGCGCAGTCGCGTCAGCAGGTCGATGTCCGGTCCGTCAGATCATGCCGACGCGGGCGAGCATCGCCTGCGTCTGCTCGAGACCGTCCAGCTGACCGAGGTCGATGTCCGGGCCGCCGAGCGTGTCCAGCGGAGGGAGGCCGGCCGCATCCGTGGCGATCCCCGGGACCACGGGGTACTCGCTGGTCTCCTCGACGAAGTACGTCTGGGCCGGCTCGGCCAGGAACGCCTCGACGACGCGGCGGGCGTCGTCGGGGCGGTCCGTGGAGGCGAGGATCGCGACGCCCGCCACGTTGACCAGCGCACCCGGATCGCCCTGCGCCATGTACTTCACGCGGGCGCGCATGTTCTCCGCACCCTTCTCCGCGGCCGAGTTGTACCAGTAGTAGTGGTTGGTCAGACCGAGTTCGACGGTGCCCGCGTCGACGGCCTGCAGGAGCGCGTTGTTGTTCTCGAAGGTCTGCGGGTCGTTGGCGAGGAAGTCCCGCAGCCACTGCTCGGCGGCCTCGTCGCCCCGGTCCACCCGCAGCGCCGTGACGAAGGACTGGAACGACGCGTTGGTGGGCGCGTAGCCCACGCGCCCCTTCCACTCGGGGGCCAGGACCGCGTCGATGGTGTCGGGCACCTCGGCCTCGTCCAGTGTCCGGGAGTCGTAGATCAGGACGCGCGCCCGCAGGCTGGTCGCGACCCAGGTGCCGTCCGCCGCGCGGTATTCCGCGGGGACGGCCTCGGTCACGGACTCGTCGAGCTGCTGCAGCAGGCCCGCGTTGTCGAGGGCACCGAGGGCCCCGGCGTCCTGTGAAAAGAACACGTCCGCGGGGCTGGCCTCCCCCTCCTCCGCGATCTGCGCCGCCATCTCCGGGGTGGAGGCGTACCGCACCTCGATGTCCACCCCGGTGGAGTCCGAGATCTGCTCGATCAGCGGGGCCACGAGGCTCTCGCTGCGACCGGAGTAGAGCACCAGTGCGTCCGATTCGTCGGAGTCCGAGGTGCAGGCCGCCAGCCCGAGTACGAGGGATCCGGCGGCGGCCAGGGCTGCAACACGACGCAGCTTCATTGTGGCTCCTTAGCGGTTCCCGACGCCGTGTCGTCGACGTCGACGGAGCTTAGCCTAACCTGAACGGCCCTTCCGGACAGTGCGCAGGGCACGCGACATCGTCTCCATCGCACCGGATGCCGGGGCGCCGGATGCCTGTCAGTCG
This sequence comes from Dietzia sp. DQ11-71, assembly GCF_014144995.1. NCBI lineage: Bacteria > Bacillati > Actinomycetota > Actinomycetes > Mycobacteriales > Dietziaceae > Dietzia > Dietzia sp. DQ11-71. The sequence continues at coordinate 1,821 of NZ_JAALDT010000291.1, forward strand.
AGGTCGTCGTGGCGCATGAGCTGGCGCGCCGCCTCGGTGATCGTGCCCGTCATCGACGGGTAGACCGAGAACGAGCCCGCGAGATCGCCCACCGTGAGCTGGTTCCGCACCGCCACCGAGATCGGCAGGATGAGCTCGGAGGCGGTGGGGGCGACGACCACACCGCCGACCACCACGCCCGACGCCGGGCGACAGAAGAGCTTGACGAACCCGCGGCGCAGGCTGCGCATCTTGGCCCGGGGGTTGCCGGCCAGCGGCATGACCTCCACGCGCGCCGGCACCTCGCCGCTCTCGATCTGCGCGTGCGAGATGCCGACGGTGGCGATCTCCGGCCGGGTGAACACGGCCGAGGCCACGGTCTTGAGCTTGATGGGGCTGACGCCCTCGCCCAGCGCGTGGTACATCGCGATGCGCCCCTGCATGGCGGCCACGGAGGCGAGCGGGAACAGGTCGGTGCAGTCGCCGCCGGCGTAGATGCCCGGCGCGGTGGTACGCGAGACGCGGTCGACCTTGATGTGGCCGCTGCGCTGCAACTCGACACCGGCGCTCTCCAGTCCGAGGCCCTCGGTGTTGGGCACGGAACCGACGCAGATGAGGGCGTGGGACCCCTTGACCGTGCGACCGTCCCCGAGGCGGACGATGATGCCGTCCTCGAAGTGCTCGACCGCGTCGGCGCGCGCGTGCTTGACCAGCGAGACGCCCCGCTCACTGAGCGCCTCCTCCAGCACCAGGGCGGCGTCGGCGTCCTCGTGCGGCAGCACACGGTCGCGGCTGGAGACCATGGTGACCTTGACACCCATCTCCGTGAACGCCGAGACGAACTCCGCACCGGTGACGCCCGATCCCACCACCACGAGGTGCGTCGGGAGCACGGTGAGGTCGTAGAGCTGACGCCAGTTGAGGATCCGCTCGCCGTCGGGCTCCGCGCCCGAGATCACGCGGGGGCTGGACCCGGTGGCCACCAGGACCACGTCGGCGTCGAAGATCTTCTCCTGGCCGTCATCGAACGTCACGGCCACCCGGTGGGAGGCCATGCCGGGCTGCGAGTCGTGCAGACGGGCCCGTCCGGACAGCAGCCGCACGCCCTCGCGCTGGAGTTGCGACCGGATGTCCGCGGACTGGGCGCGCGCCAGGGACTTGACCCGGCCGTTGACCTGACCCAGCTTGTAGGCGGTGGGATCGAAGTGCGCCTGGACGCCCATCTCCTCGGCCCGGCGCATGTCCGTGCGCACGCCGGTGGTGGCGATGAACGTCTTGGACGGCACGCAGTCACTCAGGACACAGTTGCCGCCGATGCCGTCGGAGTCGACGATCGTGACGTCCGCACCGTACTGGGCCGCGACCAGCGCGGCCTCGTAGCCGGCGGGGCCGCCGCCGATGATGATGATGCGTTGCGTCACATGTCCTCCACGGCTCACAGGGGTAAGGGCCGGGCGCCGCAGCCCGCTGTGGCGGATCGCGTCACGTCCGCCGTACACGGTAGTCGAACGCCTCGATCGGGGACGCCGGGACATCTGGCCGCCACCACCGAAGGGGCTAGGGTTGTGGGCGTGCCTCTCTACGCCGCGTACGGGACGAACATGTATCCCGATCAGATGAACACCCGCGCGCCGCACTCGCCCTTCGCGGGGACGGGTTGGCTCGAGGGCTGGCGCCTGACCTTCGCCGGGGACGACCCCACGTGGGAGGGTGCCGTCGCCACCGTCGTCGAGGACCCGGACTCCAGGGTGTTCGTGGTGCTCTACGACGTCCCCGACGAGGACGTCCGCGCCCTCGACCGCTGGGAGGGCACGGACCGGATGCCCGCCCGCAAGATCCGGGTCCGCATCACGCGCCGGCCCACCGTGCCCGACGGTCCCCCGGTCGACGCGCAGGAGTCCGAGTTCGCCCTGGACATCGCCCCGGCCGGCACCGACGACACCGTGCTCGCGTGGCTGTACGTGATGGACGCCTTCGAGGGAGGTCTGCCGTCCGCGCGCTACCTCGGCCTGCTCGCGGACGCCGCCGAGTGCGCGGGGGCCCCCGAGAAGTACGTGCACGAATTGCGCACCCGCCCGTCGCGCAACGTCGGCCCCGGCGCCTGACGCGGATGGCGCCCCTGCTGACGCCCACCGACGAGGCCCGCGCGGC
>NZ_JAALDT010000292.1:0-5359 GCF_014144995.1 Dietzia sp. DQ11-71
GGCGTGTCGTCCTCACCCACGCTCAGATGCGAAGAGCCAGAAAACGAAGCCGTTGTCCCCCTCCATCTCAGCGAGAGTGGTGTCAATCGCCAACTGGGCCGAGCTATCAAAAGTGGTCCCCGTGCCGACGCTCGCTCCTTCGAACTTGCCAATGTGACCGCGGTTCAGCGAGGCCGCGACCTCGTCAACACGAGGCAGCACGTCACCTTCTACCCCAGACGTACCCCGGCCGGTCCAGGTCGGTGCGACCTTCAATGCGTGGTTCTCAGGGTCCATAGTCGCCGCTGCTGCGCTCGAACCATAGCCGACAAGGCTCACTCGGATATCGCGTTCAGCGCTACGCAGTGCGGCCAACTTGCTGTTTAGGCTCACTACCGCCGCAATCTGGCAATCGAGGACATCCCCCACAGAGCCGTCGTTATTCAGGTCATCACGAGAATCCACAGAGTCGTCACTATTGCAGTCCATACGATTCGGGCTGGAGGTCGATCCGGAGAGATCGACAGCGAAAGTGACATGTGTCTTCAACGAGGTCGACGCGGCGTCGGATACCCGTCCTTCGAAGGTGACCAACCCAGGCGAGACCGATTCACCGACTGCTGGCGCTACTCGCTGCATCGTCAGCTCGCCTGCGCTCGCTGACTGCACGGGAAATAATATCCCCGTAGGAATGGCTGTAGCCACAATCGCAGCAGCGAGCGTTCTGGACAGCCGTTTCCGATGTGCGTTCAATGTTCTCTCCTCAGCATTTGGAATGGACGGCTCGCTGAGCCGAACGCTATTGCCGAGGTGCGGAACTGTATGTCCCACGTTCGCCTGAAGTTGATGCCACTGAGGAACAAACCCGTGATGGCTTGAGGTGGGTCCGCGCGGAGAGGAAAGGAGGCGACAACCGCCACGCCAAGGACAGCGGACTCAGCCGCCTACCCTCACGCGAATTCGCGCTCAACCAGGCCTGGCTGTTTGCGGTGATGCTCGCCGTGGACCTCGTCGCCTGGACCCGGATGCTCGCTTGCACCGATGACGCTGCAGTCCTGGCCTTGTGCGAGCCCCAAGCACTTCGCTACAGCTTCCTTCACGTCGCAGCCCGACTGGCCCGCAGCAGCCGACGACGAAGCGTGAAGATCACCGAGACGTGGCACTGGGCCACCGCCATCGTCGCCTTGTTCAACACGATCGCCGCGATCTCCAAACCCGCCTGACCTCACCCTCCCACCCACGACAGCACCGCCTTCAGGCCCGCCCACCGGCAGTGTCAGCCGGCACCCTCCCACTCCTACGCGGGAAATCAAGCCCGCCGTCACCCGACGACAATGGTCCTCATATCCCGTGAATTACCGGGGCTAGGGTGGGCGCATGGACGCCGACATCAACTTCTACTTCGACCCGGTTTGCCCCTTCGCCTGGATGACCAGCAAGTGGGTGCGCCAGGTGCAGGCGCAGCGCGCCTACACGGTCGACTGGCGGTTCATCTCGTTGCGCCTGGTCAACGCCGGTGTCGACTATGACGCGCACTTCCCCCCTGAGTACGAGGCCGGCCACACCGCCGGGCTGCGGCTCCTGAGGGTGGCGGCTCGTGCGCGAGCCGAGCACGGCCGGGCGGCGATGGCGCCGCTGTACGCCGCCTTCGGGGCGCGCATCTTCGACACCGCTCCGGACGCCGGCGACGACCGCAGCGAAGGCGAAGAGCGTGAGCGGCGCGGGACGAGCGAGTTCGCAGAGCTGGTTCTCGCCGACGCTGGTCTACCGATCGAGCTCGCGGACGCCGTCGATGACGAGTCGTGGGACGCCGAAATCCGCCGGGAGACCGACGAGGCGCTCTCGCTGACGGGCAAGGACGTGGGCACGCCCATCATCCACTTCGAACCACCGACCGGCGTCGCCTTCTTCGGACCCGTGATCAGCCGGCTGCCTCACGAGGACTCGGCAGCCGAGCTCTGGGACCACGTGGTCGGGCTCGCCCGATTCCCGGGTTTCGCCGAGCTCAAGCGCAGCCTGCGCGAGAAGCCGCAGCTCGCCGCGTTCGGAGTCGACGCAGACACGGTCGGCACGCAGGAGGACTGGCACGGCGGGAGCCGTCGGCAGAAGAAGTGAGGTTGGCCGTTCGCACCACCGTGGCGGGACTGGAGGAGATACTCGCCTGATGGCTATCGATCCCCGAGGAAGAGACCTCAAGCGCTACCTCGCCGACGACCCCGGCGGCCCGGTCGTGATGCTGAACCTGCTCCGGTTCGCCGATGGTGGGCGAGAGGACTACGCGAAGTACGCTGCGGCGCTGAACGAGACGTTCCTCCCCCGCTACGGCGCTGAGGTTCTCTACGCGGGTGACGGTTCCACAGCCCTGGTGGCCGAGACCGGCCAGGATTGGGATGCCGTTCTGCTGGTCCGATACCCCAGCCGCGCCGCGTTCAGCGAGATGGTCGCCGACCCCGAGTATCAGACCGTCACGGCACTGCGGACGAGCGCGTTGCAGGAAGCGGTGCTCCAGGCCACGACCCCCTGGGCCTGACTCCGACCCCGTAGGCACGTCGAATCCGACGCACATGCCCGAGTGCGATCGCGCGCAGAGTGCGGGACGCCGGGGTTACTGCTGGGCTCGTCGTCGTCGTCGACCCGTGACGGCGTGGAGCACCAACGCGAGCATCACCGTCGCGCAGCAGATCACACCCACGCCGAACGCCATGGTGATGCCCTCGTCGGTCGAGTACGCGGAGTCGGAGGGGTGCGCGGCGAGGACGGCGGCCGACAGGGCCGCGCCGACCGCGCCGCCGACCGTGCGCAGCACCTGGTTGAAGCTCACCGCGCTGCCGAGCTGGTCCACGGCCACGCTGCGGGCGATGAGCGCGGGCATCGCGGCGTAGCCCGAGCCGATCCCGGCGCCGAAGAGGAACATGCCGATCGCCAGCGTCCAGAAGTCACCGTGCCGCAACCACAACAGCACCGACGCCACCGTCATCACGGCCGCGCCGACGGGGAGGAACACCGCCATGTCGTAGCGGCGGGACAGGGCACGGACCGTGCGGTTGGCCACGAGACTGCCCACCGACAGCGGCGCCATCATGAAGCCCGCCCACATCAGCGGCACCGCCAGGCCGAAACCGGTGTCGGCGGGCGCCTGCGCCACGAGGCTCGCGATGGACAACCCGATGTACATGGCGGTGCCCAGGCCGATCGCGGTGGCGTTGGCCAGCAGGACCTCGGGCCGGCGGACCACGCGGAGGTTGACCAGGGGATGCAGGGTGCGGATGCTGTGCACGATCCAGAAGAGCAGCGTGTTCAGCGCGACCACGAGGACGACGAGCGCCGTCGCGGACCCCCAACCCCAGGTCTGCCCCTCGGAGATCCACAGCAGCAACGCGGCCAGCCCGCCGCCCAGCAGCAGGGCCCCGCCGATGTCGAACGGCGTGCGGGGCGCGAGCGGATCGGGGCCCGCGGGGATGAAGTGCCAGACGCCGAACGCCGCGGTGGCCACGAACAGCGCCGCGAAGGCGAACGCGGCCCGCAGATCGAACGTCGCGGCGAGGATGCCGGTGAGCGGGTAACCCAGTCCCATCCCCACCGACACCGTGACCGAGAGGGTCGAGATGGTGGGCTGCGATTCGGTGTAGGTGAGGTGTCGGCGGGCCAGGGCGATGGTGATGGGCACCGTGCCGTAGAGCAGTCCCTGCAGCGCCCGGCCGATGAGGAAGACGGTGAAGTTCGGCGCGACGGTGGCGATGATGGAGCCGAGGAAGATCACGCCGAGGCTGGTCAGGAGCAGTTTCCGGGTATGGGGGCCGTCGGCGAGGCGGCCCATGATCGGTGTCGCGACCGCGCCGACGAGCAGGTTGGCCGTGAGCATCCACTGCGCCGTGCTCACGGGGATGCCGAACTCCGCGGAGACCGACGGCACCAGCAGCATGCCGAGGGAACTGACGATCGAGCTGGTCAGGGCGGCGTAGACGAGGGCTTGGACGAACCAGCGGGGCGCCGGGCGCCGGTGAGGGGTCATCGGGGGTCCTCGGAGTCGAGGCGGCGGAGCAGGGGGACCGCGGCCGCGAGTCGGTCGCGCTCGGCGTCATCGAGGTGGTCGCCGATCGCGTGGGCCAGCCAGTCCTGGCCCGCGGCGCGCTCGGTGCGGAGCTGTTCGCACCCGTCTGCGGTGATGGTGACGAGGGTGCGTCGGCCGTCGGCGGGGTCCGGGCTGCGGGAGACGAGTCCGAGATTCTGTAGTTCGCGGACGGCGTTGGCGACCGCCTGGTGGCTGATCCGCTCGAGGCCCGCCAGGTCGGTCGCGGCCAGGGGTCCGCGCTGCTCCAGGTGGGACAGGATCCCGACCTTGCCCATCGACAACGTCCGGTGGGAGTTGAACCGTCGCCACAGGGGGCGCAGCGCGTGGCGGAGGTCGTCGGCCAGGGCGGCGATGTCGGCCGACGGGGTAGCGGTCGGGTCTGCAGGTGGTCCAGCGGGCGGGTCGGCGGGTGTCACTCCGGCGAGTCTACAACCGGGTTGCGCAATCTGCTTGCGCAAGGGTGGGGGTGCGCGGTGGGGCGCATCGACAAGAGCGTTCCGCACACCTGCCTCTCGGCGAATGTGTGCGGATCTGCCTTGTCGACGCCGGGCCCGGCGGGCCGGACCCCCGGAGCAGTCGGCCTCAGTAGGTCCCGCAGTTGCTGGGCGCCGGGACGCCGCGCACGCGGTCGTCGAGGTACCGCAGGGTGCCCTCCAGGCCGGTGAGCATGGGTGCGGCGTGACCGATCACCAGGCCGGGCGCGACTGGGGGCATCGGGTCGATGACCATCTCCACGGTGACGCCCTGCGCGCACCAGTCGCGCCCGAGCTGCTGGGACTGGTGGCCGGGGACGACGTCGTCGTTCACGGGCGAGAGAACGCGCACGGGTGTGGTGGGCGCGAGCCGGCCGATCCGCTGACGCTCGAGGAATCCCGTGAGTACCGGCTCGGAACGCACGATGTCGCCGGCCGACTGCCCTGAGGTCGTGTAGGCGGTGGTGCGCTGCTGGAAGAACTGGACGGCCGTCTCGCCGATGCACTGGTCGGCGGTGGTGGCGAGCATGGCCCGGCCGCGGTCGTTGAAGTACGGGTCGATCAGCGGGCCCATCTCCGGGTAGGCGTCGAGCAGGCTGTTGAGCGAGTAGCCGATCACGCCGGCGATCGCGGTGCCGTCGACCTGCTCGAGGGTGGCCAGCAGGTCGGCTGGCGGCGAGCCCGCGGCGGTGCCGACGAGTTTGACCTCCGGCGCGTATTGCGGGTGCAGTTCGGCGGCCGCGGCGACGGCGCCACCGCCCTGGGAGTAGCCGGTGAAGACCGTGCGGGCGTCCGGGGCGATGTCGGCGCCCGGCACCGACGCCGCGACGCGCGC
>NZ_JAALDT010000293.1:0-3109 GCF_014144995.1 Dietzia sp. DQ11-71
GCTATGACCACCGCGGCCGTCGGCATCGCGATCGCCGTGGTCGTCGCCGTCGGGGGCCCGGTGGAGGCCGCGCTGGCCGGACGGGTCCCGCCGTTGGGCATCGCCGTACGCGCGGACGGGCCCGGAGCGCTGTTCCTCCTGCTCACCTCGATCGTGGGCGGGTTGGTCTCGTTGTTCGCGGCGATCCACCCGCACTCGACGGGTGTCGCGGGGGCCCGTGACTGGTTCTGGTCGGCCTGGCTGCTCGGCTGGAGCGGTCTGGCGGCGGTCTTCCTGTCCGCCGACCTGTTCAACATGTACGTGGCCATCGAGATCGTCGGCCTGGCCGCGGTGCTGCTCGTGGCGCTCGGCGGCCCCGGCGCGTGGCGGGCGGCGTTCCGCTACCTCATGGTCACCGTCACCGGGTCGCTGCTGTTCCTGCTCTCGCTGACCATGGTCTACGCCGCGACCGGGGTGCTGGACCTGCGACTCGCGGGCGAGCGGCTGGCCGCCGGCGACCCGGGCGGCGTCCACGTGACGGTGATCCTCGCGCTCGCCGCGGCGGGAATGGCCTTCAAGTCCGCGCTCTTCCCACTGCACGGCTGGCTGCCCGACGCCCACGCCGGCGCGCCCGGGGCCGTGAGCCCGCTGCTGTCCGCGCTGGTGGTCAAGTCGTCGTTCTTCATCCTGTTCCGGGTGTGGACGGAGGTCACCGGCCCAGACCCGGTGGTGGGCGCCGTTTTGGGAATCGCGGCGGCCGGATCGGTGCTCTGGGCCGGCCTGTCCGCCATCCGCACCCCGCGCTTCAAGCGACTGGTCGGCTACTCCACGGTCTCGCAGGTCGGCTACCTCTTCCTCTACTTCCCGCTGTCCGCCGCCGCCGACGGCCCCGAGCAGCAGCGGGCGGCGTGGATCGCGGTGGCACTGCTGGCGTTCGCGCACGGTTTGGCCAAGTCGTCGCTGTTCCTCTCCGCCGGGGTGATCAAGGACCGACTCGGCACCGACCGATTGGCGGCGATGACCGATCAGGACGCCCGGATGCCCGTCGTGACGATGGCGATCGCGATCGCCGCCGTGAGCCTGGCCGGGCTCCCCGTCAGCCTGGGTTTCGCCGGCAAATGGCAGCTGCTCATGGCCGCTGTAGGCACCGGATTGTGGTGGGTGGTCGCGGTGGCCGTGGCGGGTACCCTCGTCGCGGCCATGTACCTGCTGCGACCGGTCCAGACGTTGCTGTCGGGGGAGTCGAGCGACCACCGGCCCACCCCGGGCGGCGCCGGTGATGGGGGCCACGCCGACGATGGGGGCGACGACGAGGGCCGCAGTACCGATCCGGCGTCCGGTGCCCATCTCCGCGGAACGGGCACGAGAGCCGTCCCGCGCGCCGCCACCCTGATCCCCTTGGCCGCGGCCCTGCTCGCCGCCCTCGCGATCGGGGTGTCCGGGCCGTTGGCCGACCTGGCGGTGCTGGGGATGACCCACGGAGGTGGAGCATGACCCCGCCGTCCTGGGTCGGTGAGTCGTCCCTGCTCGCCGTGGCCCCTCTCGCGCTCTCGGCTCTCGTCGCCGTCGTCGTCTTCCTCATCCCGGAACCCCGCACCAAAGCGCGCACCACGGTCAACATCACCGGCGCCTCGGTCAAGTTGCTCATCGTCGCGGCGCTGGTGCCCGCCGTCATCGCGGGCGCCCGGCCCGAATGGCGCAGCGCCCTCCTGCCGGGTCTCGACCTGGTCCTGCGCGTGGAGCCGCTCTCACTGCTGTTCGCCGGACTGAGCTCGCTGCTGTGGTTGCTCACCACCATCTACGCGATCGGCTACCTGGAGGGCCGCCCGCACCGGGCCCGGTTCTTCGGCTTCTTCTCGCTGTGCGTCACCGCCACCGTGGGCATCTCCTTCTCCGGGAACCTGGTGACGTTCCTGATCTTCTTCGAGCTGCTCACCCTTGTCACCTACCCGCTGGTGGTGCACAACGGCACGGCGGCCTCGTTCCACTCCGGCCAGCTGTACCTGCGGTACACCCTCAGCGGCGGGCTCTCGGTCCTGGTGGGCGTGGCCTGGCTGACCGCGCTGGTCGGCGACGTGGACTTCACCGCCGGCGGCGCGGCGGCGGTCGCCGAGCTGGCCGCCGAGGACCCCGCCACCGCGGTGGCGATCTTCGTGCTCATCGCGGCCGGCCTGGGCGTCAAGGCCGCGCTGTTCCCATTGCACGGCTGGTTGCCCCGGGCGATGGTGGCGCCCGCCCCGGTCAGCGCGCTGCTGCACGCCGTCGCCGTGGTCAAGGCCGGCGTGTTCGGCCTGGTCCGACTGATCGACGACGTCTACGGCGTGCAGGTCGCCGACGACCTGGGCGTGCTGCTGCCGCTGCTGGTGCTGGCCTCGTTCACGGTGATCTACGGCTCGGTCCGCGCCCTCATGCAGGACGATCTGAAGAAGCGACTGGCCTACTCCACGGTCAGCCAGGTCTCCTACGTCACGATCGGCATCGCCCTGGTCTCCGAGATGGGCACTGCCGGCGGACTGACCCACCTGGTGCACCAGGGCCTGATGAAGATCACCCTGTTCTTCTGCGCTGGGCTGTTCGCCGAGGTGCTGGGGATCAAGACCGTCTCGCGACTGGCCGGGCTCGGGCGGCGGATGCCGTGGACGTGCGCGGCGTTCACCGTGGGCGCGTTCGGGATGATCGGGGTCCCGCCGATCGCCGGGTTCGCGTCCAAGTGGCAACTCGGGCTGGGCGCACTGGACTCCGACCACACCTGGGTGCTGGGGATCTTCATCACCAGCGCGCTCCTCAACAGCGCCTACTTCCTGCCGCTGGTGTACTCGATGTGGTTCGCCGAGCGGCCCGGGGGCGAGTCCCCGACAGGTGCGGGCCGACGGCGGGCGGAGGCGCCCCTGGCGCTGCTGGTGCCGACCATGATCACCGCGACGGCCTCGCTGCTGGTGGGGATCATCGCCGCGGCCCCGTACTCGCCGATGGGGATGGCCAGGTTCATCGCCGAGGGGGTGTTCCCCTGATGGCCTCCGCCCCGTGGATCGCGGCCCTGTGGGCTGCCGCGCTCGTCCTGCCGCTCGTCGTCGCGGCGGCCCTCGGCGTGACCTCCGTGCCCCGCCGGCCGGCCGTCGACACCTCGATC
>NZ_JAALDT010000294.1:0-5719 GCF_014144995.1 Dietzia sp. DQ11-71
CGGCAACCGCAGGTCCTCGCGCGCCACGCGGACGATCGCGTCCGCCAGTGCGAACGCCCCGTCGGCGCCGGCGCTGGCCACGACCTCCTCGGCCGCCGTGCTGCCGGAGATCCCGCGGGTGACCCACATGAATCCCCGACCACGGTCCGACCGGACGACGAGCTGCTGGCTCCACCCCTCCGGCCCGGGCGGGGCCACCAGCGCCAGCGCGCCGCCGTCCCCGACAGCACCGATCCGCAGGATCAGCGTGTCCAGGAACACGCCCCATGCGCACTCGGTGGCCTCGCCGCCGACCCCGTCCATGCCGTCGTCTCGTCGACTTCCCATGACCCCTCCACTCCTTTAGCACTCCAGGCGCGCTAAACATTAGCACGCCAATCGCGCTAAAGTGAAGGCCATGTCCGATCTCGATAAGTTCCCCCGGCCCGCCGTGGCCGTGGACCTGGCGATCCTCACCGTGACAGGGGCCGGCGGCACCGACCCCGAGCTGCGGGTATTCACGCAATCACGCCGGAATCCGGACGGTCGCGCGCTCCCGGGCGCGTTCCTGCGCGAGCGGACGACCGTCGCCGAGACCGCGGACCACGTACTCCGCGAGAAGGTCCGGATCGCGCCACACGGGACCATCCGTCCGCGCCTGCTGCGGCTCTTCGACGACCCGGGGCGGGACGAGCGGACGTGGGCCGTCTCCGCCGCCCACGCGCTCCCCCTGCCCGAGTCCGCGCTGGCCGGAGCGAACGGCGAACTCACCCGCGTCACCGCGGACGGCCGACTCGACGGCATCGAGTCGCTACTGTTCGACCACGACGCGATCGTCGACGCCGCGATCCGCGACGTCCGCGAGCTCTACGAGATCCGCCTGCGCTACGTCGACGTGGGCCCCGACCCCGACGGCTTCCTGGCCGAACCGTTCACGCTGCTCCAACTACGTCGCGTGCACGAGGCCGTGATCGGCGAGGAACTGCACAAGGACAACTTCGCGCGCCGGATGCGACCGCACCTGGAACCCGTCCTGGACGACGACGGCGAGGTGGCGCTGTCCACGGCCCTACGCGGTCGCCCGGCCGCGCTCTTCCGGCGCGCGCGCTGAGGCGTCCCGCGCCGCCCGCGACCGCAGCACCAGGGTCACGCCGACCGCACTGATCGCCATGCCGACCACGGCCGGGAGGGTGATCGGGACACCGAACATGAGCCACACCCAGACCATGGTCGTGGGCGGGGTGAGGTAGAGCAGCACGCTCGCGACGGTGGCGCCACGGGTGCGGGTGACAAAGACGAAGAGGACGTACCCACACAGGGTGGACAGGAACACCAGCCAGGCCACCGCCGCCCAGAAGTCGGGTTCGGCCACGGGCGCCGCCTGGCCGGTCACCAGAGCCGCGGACATCAGGGTGACCCCCGCGACGACGGACTGCATGGTGATCGACTGCAGCAGCGTCTCGGAGGGCCGCAGCCGCTGCGTGAGAACCGTGCCCGTGGCCAGACTGAGCATGCCCGCCGCCGGGAACAGGTACGCCCACCACGGGGCGGCGCCCGCGTCGAGACCGCCGGAGACCACCACCACGACGCCCGCCATCCCCAGCACCATGCCGACCCACATGCCGGCCGTCGTGCGCTCGCCGAGGACCCTGCCCGCCACCGTCGCCACCAGCAGTGGCTGGAGCGCGGCGATGAGCGCCGCGGTGCCGCCGTCGACGCCCCGGGAGACCCCCTCGAAGATCATGAACAGGAAGAACGCCTGACTGAACAGGCCCAACACCGCCTGCCGCGTCCACGCCGCGCGATCGTTCAACCGCACCCCCAGCACGAGGCAGACGGTCACCAACAGCACGCCGAGGATCGAGAACCGCCAGCCCAGCAGCTGCAGCGGGGTCCCGTCGGCCCGGATCCCGAGTTCCGCGCCGACATAGCCCGAGCTCCACATGAGCACCAGGGCCACCGACGCCAGATGGCCGGCGTTGCGGCGGAGCGCCTCTCGCGCGGGCTGAGCCATCGGCACAGCCTACGAAGCGGCCGACCTCGTCGTCGTCGTACTCTCGCGTCCCACCCCCGGCCCGTGGCCGTTCACCCCTCCGCGCTCACTCCTCCGCGCTCACCCCTCCGCGTCGACGATCACCGTCCCGGCCTCGAGCCGGGTGTTCGTGGGGCCGCCACCGCCTCCTCGAGCGACGACGGCGCGCGGTCAGAGGTCGGACTGTGGTTTCTGTCGCGGCTCCGGGACGGGCCCCACTCGTCGGGCGTGGGGGAGGCGGTCGGGTCCATGGGATTCGCACTCGCGGTCATCGGGGTGTGCATCCTTATCGGCGGGACGCGGCTGCGGTGGCTGTTCCGGCCGGTACGGGTGCTGGGCGCGATGCCCCTGACCGCGTACACCGCACATCTCCTCGTCTGGGCGGCGTGGATCGCCATCGCGCGCGCCGAGGGCCGACAGTTCGACCCGATGGGCGACTTCCGCGCCCTGGACCCGTTCTGGCCGATGACTCTCGGGGTGACGGCCGGGTGCGCCCTCTGGGCGGTGTTCGTCGGGCGAGGCCCCCTCGAGACAGCCGTTTCGCGGCGCGCGGTCGCGGACCTTCCTCACCGTCTGCGCCGGCACGAAGTATGAAGGACTTATTATCGACGGTGTCGGTCGGGCTCTCACCGACCATTCCCCCCCGATCCACCGAACCCGAAGGTGACTCCATGACCGACACCCGCGTGCCCTTGCGGCTCTCCGACGCCCCTCGCTCCGACGACGGCCACTACGGCCCCGACAGCATCTCCTGGCGGGTGTTCTCGGACCCGGCCTCGGGGCTCGGCGCCAAGAACGCGCTCTTCCTCCAGATGCTCGAACCGGGCATGATGACCCACTTCGATCGGGTCTCGCTGACCAGCGAGGGCGCCGACGAGATGGCCGCCCGGTTCGACCGCACGGCCGCCTACCTGCGGGACTCGGTCTTCGCCGACACCGCCCACGCGGACGCGGCGACCAAGCGCGTCGACCACCTCCACGAGATGGCGACCTGGACCAACCCGGAGACCGGAGAGGCGGAGGAGGCCAAGCAGCCGGAATGGATGCGGTGGACGTGGTGGACGTACATCTGGTCGGCCGTTCGGGGCTACCAGGAGTTCGGCCCCGGCCTGAGCGCCGCGGACGCGGACCGCCTGGTGATGGAGTCGCACATCGGCGCGGACAAACTGCACGTCCCCGGCCCGCACCTCGAGACCTTCGCAGCGGTCGACCAGTACGTCACCGAGGGCCTCGACACCAAGGCGTTGACCATCTTCGCCGCGATGGCCGGCCACTCGCTCCGACACCCGGACGCGAAGGGCCCGGTGGCCAGGTGGGTCACCCGCCAGATCCTCAACGGCGTGCTGTCGCTACTCCCCGACAAGGCCAAGCTGTTCTTCGCCGTGGAGGACCGCAGCGCCAAGGAGTTCGCCCGCGGGGCCCGGTTCACCAAGCTCGTCGCCACACTCGCGCGGAAGAACCGGACCGCCGAGGACCTCATCGCGCAGGCGATCGGCGAGTCCGTCGCTGCCCCCTACCAGCGGGTGCGGGTCAAGAAAACCAAAGCCTCGCCGGCTTCCTGACGCGTCGACCGCGAGACCCCACGCAGTCCCGCAACCCGGCAGTGCGCCGGGCCGCGGCCTCCCGACCTGCGGTGCCCTGCACACCGTCTTCAGGGCACCGCAGGTCAGGGCCGGTCAGGGCCGGTCGATGGCGGAGTGTCGCGGTGCAGCGGGTGGAGCGAGAGGGCCCGCGCCGAGGCTGTGCGCCATTTACATAGTGTGTGCCACACACTAACGTGTGCCGCATGGGCGACGACGCGGACGCGGCACTGGGCACCCACCTGCAGGAGCTCCGGCGCGGGTCGGTCGTCCTGGCGAGTTTGCTGGCCTGCCGGACGCCCAGGTACGGGTACGCCCTGCTCACCACGCTGGCCGAGGCGGGAATCGCCACCGAGGCCAACACCCTCTACCCGTTGCTGCGCCGCCTCGAGGGACAGGGCTTGCTCACCTCGACGTGGCGGACCGAGGAGCCCAGGCCCCGCAAGTACTACGAGACCACCGCGCTCGGCACCGAGACCGCCGAGCGCCTGCACGCCGAGTGGCTGGCATTGGGTGCCGGCTACACCGATCTGCGGAAGGCGGACGCGTGATGTCCACACTGACCGATCGCTACATCTCCGAGGTGGTCCGCCACCTCCCCGAAGACCAGCGTGGCGACATCTCCTCGGAGATCGCCGCGACCATCGCCGACATGGTCGCCGCCGAACCCGACGCCGTGAACGACGCCAGCGGGACCGAGCCGGCCGGGACCGCCGACCGCGATTCCGCCGAGCGCGCCGTCCTGGTGCGACTGGGCGACCCGGCCGAACTCGCTCGCCGCTATGCCGGCGCCCGCCAGTACCTCGTGGGGCCGGAGGTCTACCCGGTCTGGGCTCGGGTACTGCGGTGGCTCCTGCCCGTCGTGGGTGTCATCGCCGCCCTGGCCGGCAGCATCCTCTACGTCTCGACCACCGCGGAGCCGGAGCTCGGCGACCTCATCGGCCAACTCGTCAGCTCCGTCGCCGCCGCCCTGCTGTGGGCCTTCGCGGCCTGGACGCTCGTGGTGGTGATCATCGAGCGGACGACCCCGGAGGGCGAACGCAGTCCGTTGACCCTGACCCCCACCTGGGACCCGGCGCACCTCGACGGGCCCCGTGGCGGGGCGGACACCCGCGTCGACGCGGTCGTGTCGCTGGTGATGCTGGCCATCCTGGTCGCGGTGCCGTTCGTCCCGTCGACGTTCCTGTACATCGGCCATCTCAACGGCGGCGAACCGCTCGTGAACCCCGCCATCCCCACCAGGTGGTTCACGGGGTACGTGCTGCTGATCGGAGCGCTGGCGCTCGTCCAGGTGTGGCGCCTGGTGAGGCCGGGCAGGTCACCGGCGCGGCTCGGCATCGACGTGGTGGTCGACGTTGTCTTCGGCGTCTTCCTCACGGTCCTGGTGCTGAGCCACGACTCGGTGATCCACCCCGATCTCGTCCCGGACGACGGCGGCACGGCGACCACCGCGATCCGCTGGAGCATCATCGCCACGATCTGGGTGATCGTGGTCTGGGATCAGATCGAGACCCTGCGCGCATACCGGCGGGGGGCCGCGAACGCCGCGTGAACACCGCAGGCCGGAAATGGCGAACGCCCCCGTCCGCGTGGACGGGGGCGTTCCTTCTGTGCGCCCGAAGGGACTCGAACCCCTAACCTCTTGATCCGTAGTCAAGTGCTCTATCCATTGAGCTACGGGCGCAATATTCTTCTGTCGTGCCAGCTATCCGGTCACCCGGATCCCCGGCATGGCGGAGGCGAGAGGATTTGAACCTCCGGTCCCCTTTGAGGAGGACAACTCATTAGCAGTGAGTCCCATTCGGCCGCTCTGGCACGCCTCCTGGAGGCTCTGCTGAGCCAACGAGGAATTACAGTACACACAGGCCGGGCCGGTGCGCAAAACGGCCGGACACCGGGCCCGCAGGGGGTGGTCCTACCCTGTAGTCATGTCCCCCGACGTGCGCAGCGACCTCGACGCCATCCCCGCCTACATTCCGGGCGCCTCCGTGCCGGGCGCGGTCAAACTCGCGTCCAACGAGACCACCGCGGGCCCGCTGCCGAGCGTGGCGGCGGCCATCGCCGAGGCCGCGGCGGGCGCCAATCGCTACCCGGACATCACCGCCGGCGCGCTCGTCGACCGGCTCCC
>NZ_JAALDT010000295.1:0-4557 GCF_014144995.1 Dietzia sp. DQ11-71
TCACCGCCGGCTGCGGCTCGGTCGCCCTGTGCCAGCAACTGGTCCAGGCGGTGTGTGCACCGGGCGACGAGGTGGTCTTCGGCTGGCGCTCCTTCGAGGCGTACCCGATCATCGCCCGCATCGCCCACGCGGTCCCGATCGCGGTCCCCAACCGGGACGACGGGTCGCTGGACCTCGACGCGATCGTCGCCACCGTCACCGACCGGACCCGGCTGATCTTCGTCTGCACGCCCAACAACCCGACCGGCCCGGCGGTGACCCGCGCCGAACTCCTCGCTTTTCTCGACCGCGTCCCCGAACGGGTCACCGTGGCGCTGGACGAGGCCTACTACGAGTACATGCGATCCGAGGACCCGGTGGACGGCGTCGCCGAGGCGATGTCGCGGCCCAACGTGGTCTCGCTGCGCACCTTCTCCAAGGCCTACGGTCTGGCCGGCCTCCGTGTCGGCTACCTCGTCGGACCCGCCGAACTGGTGGTACCGGTGGCGAAGATGGTCGTCCCGTTCTCGGTGAGCTCCCTGGCGCAGGCCGCCGGAATCGCCTGCCTCGAGGCCGGGGACGAACTGCGGGCCCGCACCGACGCGGTCGTCGCCGAGCGCTCCCGCGTACGGGCTTCCCTGCTCGACATGGGGCACGCGGTCCCGGACACCCAGGCGAACTTCGTCTGGCTACCCCTCGGGGACGCCGCGGCTGATTTCGACGCCCACTGCCGCGAGCACCTGGTCGTCACCCGGTGTTTCGCCGGCGACGGAGTGCGGGTGTCCATCGGGGATCCCGAGGAAAACGACCGATTCCTCACTGCTGCCCGGCATTTCGTGACCAGAACGTAATGCTTCCGGCGGGGTCCCGTGACATCGCGAGGGCAGCATGGGCCGGGTTTGGGAGAGCAGGTCACGATCTCGCGACCCCCGGATCGCGGAACGTGCGAGCCCCCACCCCCCCTAGGAGACGATGTGCAGCAGAAGAGTTCATGGCACGAGGTGAACTCCGCAGCTATCCACACGTCCATAACGGGCCGCGTCGGGCCGGTCGCTTTCGCACTGTTCGCGGCCGTGGTCCTCGTCGCAACCCTCGCTTCCCCTCCGCGTGCCGACGCGCAGATCAGCAGTCCCTGGAGCCCGGCGGCGGAGACCCGGTCGGTCCGCATCCTGGGGATCGGGGAGTTCTCCGGTGCGCTGTCCCGGCCCGTGGGGTTCCAGGGCGAGCTCCGTGACGGCTCGGGCAACGTCCGCCCCGCCGGTGGCGGGCCACACCTCGCGGCCACGGTCGGAAAGTTGCGCGACCAGGCCGAGGATTCACTGCTGTTCGCCACCGGCGACTCGATCGGCGGGACCGCCCCCGAGGCCGCGTTGCTGGGTGACCGAGCGACCATCGAGTACTTCAACCGGCTCGGTGTGGACGGGGCCGGCGTGGGACGACGCGAACTCGAGAAGGGCGCCGACCACGTCCGATCCCTGGTGACGCCGGGGTGCGTGACCGAGCGGGACTGCCGCGTCGACCCCCCGCTCCCGCCGTTCCGTGGGGCGGCGTTCCCGTTCCTCGCGTCCAACGTCATCCCGTCGCCCGATTCGGCCCCCACCTTCCCCTTCGCCATCCACCGCGTCGGTGACGTCCTGGTGGGGGTCGTGGCGGTGACCGCCCCGTCGACGTCCGTCCCGGAGACGACCACGCGGTTGACCGACCCCGTCCGCGCGATCGACGAGACCGTGGAGTCACTCCGGTTCCTGGGCGTGGAGGCGATCGTCGCCATGGTCCAATCCGACACCGTCCACGCCAACCTCGACCCGGCGGCGTGCCCCGACGAGCTCACCGAGATGGACCTGGTCAAGCAGCTCAATCCCGCCGTGGACGCCCTCATCGTGGGAGCTTCCGGCGGCCCGGCCACCTGCCGTGTCTTCGACTCGGACAACGACGAGCGCGTCGTCGTTGCCCCCGCGTCCCACGGCCGGTCCGTCACCGTCGTCGACCTGGCGGTCGACCCCGCCACGGGCGACGTGATCCGGCCCCAGACGTCGGTGTTCAACCAGACGGTCAACCTCGACATCGAACCCGATGCCGGGACCGAGGAGCTCGTACGCCAGGCCCGGGCCGCCGCGGCGCCGCAGGCCCGCGAGGTCATCGGCACCGCCGACGAGACCATCGAGCGGGACATGGACGCGAACGGCGAGTCACCACTGGCAGACCTCATCGCCGACGGCCAGCTCCACGCCGCCCGGGGGCGGGGCGCCGAGCTCGCCCTGTCCAACCCGGACTCCCTGCGCACCGACCTCCCCGCCGGTCCCCTCGACTACGCCGACCTGCACACCGTGCAGCCCTACGGGGATCGCCTCTACCTGGTCACCGTGACCGGGGAGGAACTCCGCGCGGCCTTCGACCACTTCGCCGACGACATCGGCCGCAACGGCCCGGCGGTCTCGTCGAACGTGCGCTACACCGTCGACCTCCGCCGCCCGCCCGGAGCGAGGGTGTCGGAGATAATTATCGACGACGAGCCCGTCGACCCCCGGCGCGAGTACACCGTCGTGGTGAACGAGTTCCTCTCCTCCCCCGAGTGGCACGGCTCGGTCCTGGCCGAACGCGGGGACCGCCGCGAGGCCGGGGTGACCGATCTCGACGCACTGCGTCGCTATGTGGGCGAGGAGGGCCCGCTGAGCGCCCCCGAGACCGGCCGGATCAGCGTCGTCAGCTGACGAGGCCCGACAGCCGCACCGGGTCGCCGCAGGCCGGGCTCGGCACGGCACGCCGGGGGCCGACACGGGGGGGGCACCTCTCAGCGCCGCGGGCCTATCAAAGAGTAAGATCAGCTTCACTCTCCGCGATTCCGGACGCCCCCGCCCCTGTGCACCGTGCCCACCCAAGGAGAAAAAAGGTACTCCGCCTTATTGACTCCTGAGGAAGTGGTGGCCATGTCGTCGCGAAGACCCGTCGTGGGACCGGGGCACCTCCTCATGCGTGGCGCGGCCCTGGTGGGCGGCGCACTCACCCTGGTCGGCTGCATGACGACGACCGCCATTCCGCAGGTGGACCCGACCTATGCGGGAACCGTCCGACTGGACGAGGTCACGGTCCAGCGCTTCGAGTACCCGACCCGGGATTCCGACGCCGATCCCGAACAGAACTGGGCGGACCTGTACCTGCCGTCCGGGGCCCAGGAGGTCGACACCATCCCGCTCGCGGTCCTCATCCACGGAGGGGCGTGGCAGAACCAGCTGGGTGCGGACATCTTCGACCCCCTGGCGCGCGAACTGGCGAGCCGAGGGATGGCGGTCTACAACGTGGAGTACCGCCGGGTCGGTTCCGGCGGCGGCTGGCCCGGCACCTTCCGGGACATCGCGGACGCACTCGACCACGTGGTCGAGGTGGACCGGCGCTTCCCCCAGATCACGACCGACGACGAGGTCGTGGTGGGCCACAGCGCGGGCGCGCAACTCGCCGTGTGGGGCGGCACCCGCCACCTGCTCGAGGACGACGAGGTGGGCGCCGAGCCCGCATTCCGGCCCACGCGCGTGATCTCGATCGCCGGACCACTGGACATGGTCTATGCCGCGAACCACGGGGACGACAGGATCGTCACGGCGATCGGCGGGACGCCCTCCGAGTTCCCGTGGCGGTACGCGTCGGTGGACCCCATCCAGAACATCGACACCGGCACACCGGTCGTCGCGATCCACGGCAACCGGGATGCGACCGTCTCGGCGGAGAACTCCCGGCGCTACGTCGACGAGGTCACCCGCCGGGGAGGACGCGCCAAACTGGTCCTGCTCGAGGGTGAGGACCACGTCTCGATCGTGTCGGGGAAGTCCCGCTCGTACCCGCGGGTGCTCGAGATCATCCGCTACGTCGCGGCAGCGGACCTGCAGGAGACGACCGCCTGAGCGGGCCCTCGGTGACGAATTCCCGGCATCTCGGCCCCGTGCGGTGACCAGCCCGAGCGGCGGGGGCTGACGTCTGCCCCGGGTCGGCGTAAACTTCTGCCGATGACCGTTCGAGTGACCACGCACGACGTCACCTGTCAGCGGTGCGGAGCGCCCATCCCCGCTGGCACCCCTCAGCGGTTCTGGCTAGGCCCTCGCCCCAACTGCGTCGAATGCGACGAGCGGGCTCTCGAGAACTACGGCAACTACAGGCGTCGGTGCATCGAGCACAACGAACGCCGCCGCCGGGAGCTCGAAGATCGAGGCCTCTGACACGACAGTGACACGAGACCAGATACCGGTTCCGTAAACGCCCCTGAACTGGAAGTTCTCTGAGCTAAGGCGGAAGTGGAGGGATTTGAACCCCCGGTGCTGTTTAGGCACGCTCGCTTTCAAGGCGAGTGCATTCGGCCGCTCTGCCACACTTCCCCGCCGCCTGCCGCGACACGCACGACCGCGTGGTTCCACGTGGAACCCGCGTTGACGACGCCGTTCATCGTAGTGGACCGCGGGCGTACGCACCCAGCCCGCCCGCCCTCGGGTCTCATCCCGGCTACCGTCGGAGGACATGAAGGCAATCGCATATGACAACGGCCCCGACACCCTGCGCCTGACCGAGGTCGACGACCCGGTCGCGGCCGCC
>NZ_JAALDT010000296.1:0-19652 GCF_014144995.1 Dietzia sp. DQ11-71
TTCTGGTCATCTATCCGCTTCGGCCGGCCAGAGCGCGACTCGTCGAACAGGCCCGCGATCCCATCCGCCTCATACCTGCCTCGCCACTTCCACACCGTCGTCGGCGTCGTTAGCTCCCGGTCAGCGATCCGAGAGTTCGCCTGACCTTCCGCCGCGAGCAGGATAATCCGCGCCCGCATCGCCAACCCCGATTGGATCGACGTTGACCGCGTCCACGACTCCAACTCCTCGCGGTCACCATCACGAAGAATCAAAGCCGGAGCCGGGTTATTGGGCATGACCCATTCTCCCAAACACCCAAGCATTTAGGAACTAACGACACGCGACACTAGTGGGTAGATAAGAACCATAGATTCCGGGACTGGGTTCCGCTACAGACCAGGCTTCCGCCCACCTCGGCGTATCCAAATCCTGCAGGCTTGAGTTCACTTGTAGCAATAACGATCGTTAGCGGACGCGCCCGATCCGTCGAATAGGGGATGCCGCGCCGAAGGACGAGGTTTTAGGACGGGGGCCTGACTACTCTGCAGCCGCCGTCGTGAGGTGGGGTCACCGCGTCCCAAACTGACTTGCGGATCCGAGATGAAGGTCGCTTCGTCGATGTAGGTGCGGGACCGTTCTTTTGGATGACGTCCTGGCCGTGTGTCAGTTGAAGCCTCCGGACGGTGTCGCGACCTGTTCTCTCCGCCAAATGACGATGGTCAGTTCGGCGTAGAGGACGGTGTGGTCGTCCTGATCGGTTAGCCGCATCTCCATCTTCACTCGTCCGCGTGTTCCGTCGAGAGTGATCTCGGCAATCCGGACGGTTCCAGTGAGAACGTTCCCGGGTCGGACGGGCGCCGGGAACCGGACCCGGTCGAATCCGAGCCCGGCGATCACTGCCCATTGGTTGAGCACTGTTTGTGTGAGCAGCCGTTGAGCGATGGCGATGGTGTGTACCCCGCTGGCGATGAGTCCGCGGAAGTGTCCCTTGGTTGGCGGCTTCCTCATCGATGAAACGATTGTGCGTCCCAGTGGGTGGCGAAATCGACCAGTTCGGCCTTGGAGACGGTGTGATCTCCCAGTTTGTGGATCTGGCCCGGGGTGAAGTCTTCGGCGTAGACGGACGGGCTCGGGGGCGTGGCGTTCACAGCGACCTGGCTACGAGCAGCTTCATGATCTCGTTGGTGCCGCCGTAGATCCGCTGCACGCGGGAGGCGGTGTACATCTGGGCGATGGGGTATTCCATCATGTAGCCGTAGCCACCGAACAGCTGTAGGCACTTGTCCACCACGCGGCACTGCATGTCGGTGGCCCACATCTTGATCATCGAGGCGCCGGCGGCGTCGAGGGTGCCGTCGATCTGGCGGCGGATGCCGTCGTCGATCATCGCCTTGCCGGCGTAGACGTCGGCCTTGCACTCGGCTAGTACGAACTGGGTGTTCTGGAAGTCCAGGAGTTTCTTGCCGAACG
Organism: Dietzia sp. DQ11-71; assembly: GCF_014144995.1. Taxonomy (NCBI): domain Bacteria; kingdom Bacillati; phylum Actinomycetota; class Actinomycetes; order Mycobacteriales; family Dietziaceae; genus Dietzia; species Dietzia sp. DQ11-71. Next base: position 1,453 of record NZ_JAALDT010000296.1, read on the forward strand.
CATCGCGCTCTTTGACGTACCGGATGGTCTCGATCACTGCGGCCTCCGCCACTGCTACGCCGGCGACTCCGATGATGAGTCGCTCCCGCGGTAGCTGGGTCATGAGTTCGGCGAAGCCGGAGCCCTCCTCGCCGAGGATGTTCTCCACCGGTACCCGCATGTCGTCAAAGAAGAGTTCGCGGGTGTCCCATCCGTGCATGCCGATCTTCTCGAGGACGGCGCCGCGGGAGAAGCCCGCGACGTTATTGTCGACCTCGGCGACTAGTAGGGAGATGCCCTTGCCGCCGGCCGCTGGATCGGTCTTGGCCACGATGACAACCAAGTCGCAGTGGGTGCCGTTGGAGATGAAGGTCTTGGCGCCGTTGACCAGGTAGTGGTCGCCGTCGCGGATCGCTGTGGTCTTGACGTTCTGCAGGTCTGAGCCGGTACCGGGTTCGGTCATGGCGACGGCCACCACTTTCTCGCCGGAGGCGAGCCCGGGTAGCCAGCGGCGCTTTTGCTCCTCGGTCCCGTAGGCGTTGATGTAGTGGCTGACGATCGTGGAGTGCACGGTGAAGCCGAACGCGCTGTCGTGCGCGTACGCCAGTTCTTGGGCCACTACAGCCTCGTGGCCGAAGTCGCCTCCCCCGCCGCCGTCCTCGTCGGCGATGTCGGTGAGCAGTAGGCCTGCCGCCCCGGCTCTGTTCCAGAGTTCGCGGTCGACGTGGCCCTGCCGGGCCCAGTCCGCCTGGCGGGGGGTGACTTCTTGGGCGAAGAACGCGCGGGCGTGGTCCCGTAGCAACTCGTGGGACTCGGTTTGCCAGGTGGGGCGGTGGTCGGGGAACAGGGTGGTGGTCATGATCTTGTCCTTGTCGGGCCAGGTTAGCGGCCGGTGAAGTTCGGTGAACGCTTGGCCAGGAAGGCGGCCTGGCCCTCGTGGCTGTCGTCTGAGGCGAGCGCGTAGACGAAGTTGCGCTTTTCGTGCTCAAGCCCTGCGGTTATCGACCCGGTCTGCGCGGCCAGGGCGGCGTCTTTGGCCAGGGCCACGGCCAGCGGTGAGTTGGCCGAGATCCGCTGCGCCAGGGCGATCGCCTGTTCGACGACCTCGTCGTCGTCGACCACCTTTCCCACCAGGCCGAGGTTGGCGGCTTCGGTCCCGGTGGCAAGGTCACCGCTGAGTAGCAGTGCCATGGAGCGAGGTTTGCCTAGCGCCCGGATGAGTCGTTGGGTGCCGCCGCCGCCGGGGATGACGCCGAGCTTGACCTCGGGCAATCCCAGGCGGGCACCCTGGCCGGCGATGCTGGTGTCGCAGGCCAGGACGAGTTCGAGCCCGCCCCCCAGGGCCAGGCCCTCGACGGCTGCGATCACCGGTTTGGGGAAGTTTTCCAGGTCGGCCCATAGGGTCCCCCCGGAGGCCCGCCGGTGCCCGATCAACGGATCGGCGCGCAGGGCGTCGAACGCGGTGATGTCTGCTCCGGCGCAGAACACGCCGCCCGCGCCGGCCAGGACTATGGCGCGCACGGAGTCCTCGGTCCGCAGCTCGGCGAGGTGCTTGTTCAAGGCGTCGAACACCGCGGCGTTCAGTGCATTCCGGGCCTCGGGTCGGTTGATGCGCAGGATCGCGACGGCGCCGCGTCGTTCGCTGAGGACCACGTCATCGTGTCCGTTCTGGCCGCTCATTCCTCGGCTCCCCGGTAGAGATCGGCGTGGTCGGTGCGCAGCGTCTTCTTGTCCAGCTTGCCGACGCTGGTGCGCGGCAGCGCGTCGGCGAAGATGACGATGTCGGGCAGTTGCCACTTGGCGAACTTGTCTTCCAACACGGCGTGGATGTCGTCGACGCCGAGATCGGCGCCGTCTTCCTGGACGACGATCGCAACCGGGCGCTCTTGCCACTTGGGGTGCTCGATCCCCACCACTGCGGCTTCGCGGACCTGTGGGTGGGCGACGATCGCATTTTCCATGTCGATCGAGGAGATCCATTCGCCGCCGCTCTTGACCACGTCCTTGATGCGGTCGGTCAGCTTGAGGTAACCGTCGGAGCGGATCGTGCCGGCATCGCCGCTGCGCCACCAACCGTCGGCGAACGCGTCGCCCTTGTCCTCCATCTTGTGGTACCGCTCGATGATCCACGGGCCACGCATGAGCACCTCGCCCTGGGAGACACCGTCGTGGGGTAGTTCGGTTCCGTCCGGTCCGACGACCTTAATGTCGATCCCGTTGACCAGCAGACCCTGGGCCCGCTTGAGATCCCACTTCTCGTCCTCGCTGAGCACGTCCCGCAGCGTGTGCTTCAGGCCTGCGTTGACGGTGACCAGCGGAGTGGTCTCCGTGGCGCCGTAGGCGTGGATGATGTCAGCACCGGTGAGGTCATGGAAGCCGCGCATGAGCGTCAGCGACGGTTCGGTCGCCCCGGACAGCAGACGGGCGCGGCTGAAGTCCGGGCGTGTCTTGAGTGTCCGGATGTAGTCGAGCATCGGCTCGAAGATGGCGGGGGCACCGTTGGCCACGGTGACGGACTCGGAGATCATCGCGTCAACCAGCGCAGAGGTGTCCTCGGCCGTATACCGCCCGGGCAGCACCACCTTCGCGGCCGAGTAGATGGCCGACTGCGGCAGTCCCCAGCCCTGGCCGTGGAACATCGGGGTGATGATCATGACGGTGTCGTCGTCACCCATCTTCAACTGCGCTGCCTCGGAGAGGGTGTGGAGGTAGATCCCGCGATGGGAGTAGTACACGCCCTTGGGGCGGCCGGTGGTGCCGGTGGTGTAGCACGCGCTGTACGCCGAGGTCTCGTCGATCATTGGCCAGTCGAAGCCCGGTTCCGCGGCCGTCAGCGCGTCTTCCCAGTGGACGACCCCGGGCAGGGTGGTGGAGATCTCCGAGAGTGGTTTGTCCGTCATGACCACCCACGTCTTCACCCCGACACCCTGCTCGACCAGCGCCTCAGCCACGGGCAGTAGGGACTCGTCGACCAGCACGATCGAGGCTTCGGCGTGGTCGGTGACATATGCCAGGTCCACCGGGGCGAGGCGCAGGTTCATCTGCAGCATCACCGATGCGATACCGGGAATCGCCCAGTACAGCTCCATATGGCGTTTAGAGTTCCAATCCAGGATTCCCACCACCGTTCCGGGCCCGGCACCCAGCCCGGTCAGCGCGTGGGCTGACTTCCCGACCCGCTCGAACATGTCGGCGTAGGTGTAGCGGTCCCAGCCCCCGTCGACGGTGCGAAATACGATCTCCTGCTCGGGGTAGGTCCGGGTGGAGTGCCGCAGCAGGGTCGTGGTGTTGAGCTGATAACTGTCACCGTGTGTCGACGGCAGACCGGTGACGATGGGGCGGGACGTCATGGTGGTGCTCCTCAGTGGGGCTGGGACGGTGGCTGGGACGGACGGGACTCGTCAGAGGCGTTCGATGATGGTGGTGTTAGCGGTGCCGTGGGCTTCGCAGATGGTCTGTAGTCCGTATCGGCTGCCGGTGCGTTCGAGCTCGGTCAGCAGGTCGGTCATCATGCGGGCGCCGGTGGATCCGAGGGGGTGGCCCACGGCCACCGAGCCGCCGTTGACGTTGAGTTTGTCGTCGGGGACGCCGAACTCTCTTTGGAACATCAGCGGCACGCCGGCGAACGCTTCGTTGACCTCGAACAGGTCGATGTCGTCCACCGTGAGCCCCGACCGGTGAAGGGCCTTGCGGGTGGACTCGAGGATTGCGGTGAACTGGATGATCGGATCGGCCGCCGCGACCGCGTGGACCACGAAGCGGGCGCGGGGGGTGAGCCCGTTGGCCTCGGCGAACTCGCGGTCGGCGATGAGCAGTGCGGCGGCGCCGTCGCTGAGCTGGGAGGAGTTGGCTGCGGTGGTCTTGCCGTCCTCGGCGAACACTGTCCGCAGGGACGCCATCTTCTCCGGGTCGAGCTCGGCCCGGATCCCCTCATCCGCGGTAACGGGCTCGCTGGAGTCATCGAGCGGGTCGCGGCGCAGCGGAACCAGCTGGGTCTCGAAGCGGCCGTCGCGGGTGGCGGCCAGCGCCCGCTCGTGGCTCCGGCGGCTGAACGCGTCGAGTTCCTCTCGGCTGAGGTCGAAGCGGGTGTTCATCAGCTCACTGGACGGGCCTTGCACCAGCAGTCCGCCGTCGTAGCGGGCCAGTTCCCGGGGGGAGTACTGCGGGCCGAGCGGGGCTCCGGGCTGTAGGGACGACGGCAGTGCCACCTGCGACATCGACTCCACGCCGCATGCGATGGCGAGGTCGTAGGACCCCGCCTCCACACCGTGGGCGGCAAATGCCACAGCTTGTTGCCCCGAGCCGCACTGTCGGTCCACGGTCACTGCCGGCACCGAATCGGGCAGGCCGGAGGAGAGCACTGCATGGCGGGCGATGTTGGAGCTCTGCTGGTCGTGCGTCATCACACATCCGGCGATCACGTCGTCGATCTTCTCCGGCGCCACATCACTGCGGCGAACCAGTTCCTTGAGGGTGGCCCCCAGCAGATCGGCGGGATGCCAGGCGGCCAGCGCCCCGCCGCGCTTGCCGACCGGTGTCCGGACGGCATCGATGATCACGGCCTCGCGGGTGGTGCGGAAGCTACGGGGCTGGGGGGAGTCGGTCATGACTGGGTCCTTCCTCGGGGTGGTCGGGTGGTGGTCGCCGTGAGCGCGTGGGTGGTCTGCGCTGTGGCCGGCCGGGCATGGCGAACGGCGCTGAGCGGGATGTCGTGGCGCGCGGCCAGATCCTCCCAGTGGGCCGTGGGGTGCGCGCTGAAGGCGCGGGCGTAGGCGGCGTATGTGCCGTCACAATCGAGTACCTCTCTGATGTGGACCTCGAAGTGCGGCTCGAGTGCCCCCAGAGCGATATGGCCGTCGGCGGTGGCATAGATGTTGTAGGAGGGCAGAGCCCCGCCCAGTGGTGCTCCATCGCCGAACAGTCCGTGTCGGAGGGCGGCCGCGGAGTCGTACGCGGCCGCGTCGAGAGTGATGCGTTGATGTCCACCGGAGTCGTGCTGTCCCCGCGCCAGCAGCAGGGCCAGGGCGGCCGAGATGGCCCGCTCCCCACCGATGGTGTCGGCGACCGGGACCAGCGGCAGGTGTGGCGGTCGGATGGTGCCGTATCTTGCCTGATATGTCAGGTCGTGGCCCGCGACTTCCTCGTCGGCGCCGTCGTAGCCCACGATCTCCACATGACACAACCGCGGGAAGCGGTCGCCGAGGTTGCCGAGGCCGAGACGGCGAAGCGCTGACGGGCGCATGGCGGTCACCAACACGTCCGCCGTATCGAGCAGCCTGGTCAGCTCCTCCGGGCCGCTACCACTCTTGAGGTCGACCCGACGGACCTCCACCCCCTGTGTCAGTTCTGCGTACCAGGAGGGCGCGGCCACGGCCAAGGCGTCACCCGCCGGCGGCTCCACTTTGATCACCGCGGCGCCGAGGTCACTAAGGCCTGCTACGGCTAGCGGACCGGGCAGGTTGGTAGCCAATGAGACGACCTGTATGCCGACTAGGGGTCGGAGCGATCGAAGACTCATTTCGGTGACTATACAAGCGGTCAGTAAACTTAGCCATCGTATAGCGCTAACGGTTGGCGCGTCCCCGTAGACTCGTTTATCAACGGAAGGGAGGCCGCGTGGACCGCCCCGCCCAGCATTTCGACGACCAAGACCTCACCGCCAAAGCGCGAATCCGCAACGCCGCTCTCGAGCTTTACGCGGCCAACGGCGAGGACCGCACACCGATGCGGGCAGTCGCGGCCGCCGCCGGGGTGACCGTCGGGCTGGTGGTTCATCACTACGGGTCCAAAGACGGCCTCCGCGAGGCTGTGGAGCAGATCGTCGTGGAACGTTTCGCGTCGGCCCTTGCTTCTGCCCCGACCGATGGGGCCGGCGAACAAATCGCTCGCGTCCGGAACGAGTCCGTCGCGGAAATGCTGGTCAGAAACCCGGAGGTGGTCAACTACCTCCGACAGGCGCTACTTGAACCCGGTGGCCGGCGGGGGCAACTGCTGGAGCGACTTACCGAACTCACCCACCGGGAGGTCGTTGCGATGCGCGAGACTGGCGCGGCCTCGCGAGGTCGCGCCGATTCCGTCCAGGTGGTCGACGTGATGATCAACCAGATGGGCCGGCTGTTCCTGCAGCCGCTGGTCGATGCCGTCTGGACTCACCTCGGGACCTTCACTCACACCGAGGGGCACAGCAAGCCCGAACTCGGCGTGAGCGTGTCCGAGGGTGGAGCTGTCGATCGTTTCCCCGGGCCCGCCACCTGAGCCGCGTTTCCGGCTTCACTGAACATTTGTACAAGCACCGCGCTGGCGGTTACAGTTTCGGCTGTGTCCGGGGTCACATGTCCGATCCCGGAGTCTTCAACACCTCAGGAGTCACCATGGCCACTCTCGGAGGCGCCCTCGCGCTCAATGCCCGTCGGCACCCGGACAAAACTGCACTGATCTTCGGCGAGAGCATCTACTCGTATGAGCAGCTTGCGGCCCGGACCGATCAGTACGCGCATGCGTTGGCGTCGCTCGGAGTCGGTAAGGGCGACAGGGTGGCGCTGCTGAGCCCGAACTCCGATGCGTACGTCCTGGGCTTGTACGGAGCGTTCCGACTGGGGGCCATCGCTGTGCCTCTCAACCCTCGCGTGCCGGCCCGCGAACTTCGCTACCTGCTCGAGGACTCCGGTGCGACGGTGCTGCTGTATTCCGAGGAGCTCGCGGTGGTGGTGGCCGGTCTCGACGAGCTCGATCCGCTGCCGTCCGCGCCGCAAAGCCTGGTGCTGGACGAGGCCGCAGCGCAGGGCATCGCGCGGCTCGCAGACACCATGCCGACCACCGCGCCGGAGGCGGAGGTCATCGAGGACGACGACTGCATCATCCTCTACACCTCAGGCACGACCGGGCGCCCCAAGGGAGCGTTGTTCGACCACCACCGCATGCTGTGGGTGGGGAACTCGGTTTCCGCACTCGGCATGAATAGCTTCGACCGGAATCTGCACGTCGCGCCGATGTACCACTGCGCGGAGTTGGTCCTGTTCGTGATGTCAGGGTTCAGCCTGGGCACCACTCACGTGGTGCTGCCAGCGTTCGAGCCCAAGGCGGTCCTGGATGCGCTGGAGAAGCACCGCATCACCGTGTTCCTGGGCGTGCCCACCATGTACCAGATGCTGCTGCAGTACCCCGAACTCGGCACGCGCGATCTGTCCGCATGGCGGCTGGGCTTCTTTGGCGCCGCACCAATGCCGCCGAACGCGGCGACCAGCTTGCTCGCCACCTTGCCGCACGTGCAGTTCTTCCAGCTGTGCGGCCAGACCGAGGGCGGCCCGACCGGAATCTTCCTCACCCCGGACGAAGTACGCGCCCGCCCGGATGCCACCGGACGGATGTCCATCACCAATGCCGAGACGCGGATCGTCGATGACGAGGGCAACGACACCGCGGTCGGCGAGCCCGGGGAGATCATTTACCGAGGCGAGACCATCATGAAGGGCTACTGGAACAAACCCGAGGCCACCATGGATGCGCTCCGCAACGGCTGGCTGCACAGCGGCGACGTGGCGGTCCGGGACGCTGACGGGTTTATCACAATCGTTGATCGGATGAAAGACATGATCATCACGGGCGGGCGCAACGTCTACTCGGTGGAGGTCGAACAGGCCCTCGCCAGCCACCCGGACGTGGCCGATGTGGCGGTCGTCGGGCGGCCGGACGAGATGTTCGGGGAGAGCATCATCGCCGTCGTCACCCCGGTTGAGGGCCGCGACGTCGCCTTGGAGTCACTCCGCGAGTACGGATCCCAGTACATTGCGGGTTATAAGCTTCCGCGCGAGCTCATCACCCGGCCCATTCCGCGTAACCCCTCGGGGAAGATTCTCAAGCACGTGCTGCGCGATGCAATCACGGAAGGCGCAGTCGCCACCAACTAGCAATCGGATAGCTCGTTAGGTTCCTCTGCTGATCCACCTGCCATTTGGCCCGCTCGGGGAGGGGTCGAGTTCGCGGGATACTCGGCATCGTCTACTTGTCATAACGTCTGGATGTCGGCGTGGCCTGCTTAGTTGCTGGTGTTACACGTAGTGCGAGCAGCATTGGCGATGTCGCGAATCGCGCCGGTGGCATTGTCAATGTTCAGTGGCGGTTCCCATCGCTGTAGCGGCGGGTCCGGCCGCTGCGGAATCGGGAGCTGGCAGCAGGACCGATGCAGGCAGGTGTGCATTCAGTCCGTGAGCCGGGTCTGGCTAAGCGTCCGTCCGAGTTTTGATCGTCCGGAGCTCCTCGGCCCACGTCCGGGCGAGGGCGCGGCGACGTTTCGAATCGTCGGTTAGTGTGTCTGCGAGGCCGAGGCCACGTGCAATGTCTAGGGTTAGCTGGATGAGTCGGTGAGTTCGAGTGTCGGAGTCGTCGGCGTTCAATAGTTCGACAGCCATGGAATGGGCACTTCGGGCGAACTTGGCTTCGAGCGGTACGACACGCTCTCGTAGGTCGGGGTCTGCCGCTGCCGCTGTCCATACTTGGAGGGCGGATTTGAACACTGAACCGGAGTAGTGCCCGAAGAGAAGATCAACGACGTGTTGTTCGCGACTGACACCTTCCGGCGGGTCGCGGAGCTCTCCCATGATGTGGTCGGCGCTGGCCGACCACATGTGATCGAGGGCGGCCGTGATGAGGTCTTCCCGGGTGCGGTAATAGTGTTGCAGTGCACCTCGACTGATGCCCGCCTTCTCCGCGATGAGGCCGACTGTGGTCATGGCCCAACCGTGCGACATAAGGCACTCAACCGTCGTGTCGAGAAGTTTCTGGCGGGTCAGTTTGTTTCTGTCCTCCCGAGAGATGTAGTCTGCGGTCATTCTGCCCACCACGGGCGACGTTTTTCTAAGAAGGCTGCCATTCCCTCCCCGGCTTCTACGCTGTGGAACAGTTGGACTGACTGTTCGATGACTCGATCAGTTGACCGTTCGAACTCGGCCAGTATCTCATAATTGACCAGCTGTTTTGACTCGCGCAATCCCTGCGGTGAGCATGTCGCGAATGCAGCGCACAGTGTGTCGACGGCAGTATCGACCTCCTCCGCGACTTCGGTGACCAGTCCGTTGGTCAGTGCTTCCTCGGCGGAGATTGTTGAGCCAGTTAGCATCATGTGCGACGCCGCGCGCGAGGTCATGCGCGGCAGCACTGTCAGAGAGATTACCGAGGCAGCCAGTCCGAGGCGCGATTCGGTGAGACCGTAGGTTGAATTGCGGCCGGCGACGACTATGTCGCAGGCGGCGACCAGTCCCATACCGCCAGCCCGGACGTGCCCGTTAATCCGTCCGATGACGGGTTTGGGGGCTCGGAGGATGCTGTGCATCAGTTGCGTGGTCTGCTCCGCGCGGCGACGTGCAGGATCCACCCCTCCGTCGGTGACTGACGCGTCGACCAGGTCGGCGCCGGCGCAGAACGTTCCGCCTGTATGGGTCAGCACGATTGTTCGGACCGCGTCGTCCTGGGCGGCCACGGCAAAGCTGGCAAGGAGTTCGTCCACAAGCCGTTCGGATAGTGCGTTGCGATTGTGGGGCGAGTCCAGAGTGAGCGTTGCTATTCCGCCGGCGCGTTCCGCCCGGACCAGCGGGCCAGTGACGGTCATGTCGCCTCCGCCTCTTCATCGGATGCGGTGATCACGGCGAGGGGGGCGTCCACTTCGACTTGGTCGCCCTGACTGACGAGCACCTCGCTCACCTCACCTGTGACGGCAGCTGTGACGGAGTGTTCCATTTTCATCGCCTCGATCCATAGAATTGGCTGCCCCTTTTCGACGAGGTCACCCGGTTTGACCGCAACTCGGATTACGGCGCCGGGCATCGGGGCGAGCAGAGAGCCCTCTGCGACCGCTTGCGCGGGATCGATGAAGCGAGCGGTTTCGCACAGGGCGACTGCGCCGCGCGGCGTGTCCACGTGCAGCACGTTCGCGCCCGAACTCCCCCCACCGTAGCGGGCGACGTCGAAAGGCAAGACCACGCCGTCGACCTCGATCCGTACGCGGGTGGGGCTTGCCGAGACGACGTGAATTGTCTCTATCGACTCGGGGACGCTGCCCGGTGCCAGCACGATTCCGGAACGGTCGAGCCGGTACTTGATCTCGTACTCGTCGGTCTCCGTGCGAAAACCACGCGACTGGAAAGGGTGGCCGACATTGCGCCAGCCTAGGGGGGCCGCGATGCCCATCGGAGCTGATTCTTGCTCGCCGGTGGCGACCGCGATCGCCGCAGCGATGGCGGCGAGCCGCTCCGTCTCAAGGGAGGCGAGTGGGGCAGCGAGAGTGGCGAGCCCGTGACGGTCGAAGAAGGCGGTGTCGATCTCGCCGGCGAGGAATGCAGGGTGGAGCAGTGTCCGCACGAGCAGGTCCCGATTCGTACGCAGCCCGTGAACCTGGGCACGGGCCAGTGCAGTGGCGAGAATGCGGGCGGCTTCCGGGCGGGAGTGGGCGAACGAGATTACCTTGGCGAGCATGGGGTCGTAGTGCACCCCGACCTCGTCGCCGTCGACTACCCCGGAATCAAGCCGCAGGCCGGGCGAGGTGAGTACGGCGAACTCGGTTGCGGTCTCCTGAACCAAGAAGCGATGGACGGGGCCGGCTTGGGGTTGCCAGTCGCGCGCCGGATCCTCGGCGTAGAGGCGGGCCTCGATCGAATGGCCGACTGTGGCCGGCTCTCCACCACTTAGAGGCTCTCCGTTCGCGACGTCGATCTGCAGTGAGACGAGGTCCAGTCCCGTCGTGCACTCGGTGACAGGATGCTCGACCTGCAGTCGCGTGTTCATCTCCAGGAAGAAGAATTCACCGTCGTTGTCGGCGAGGAATTCCACGGTACCGGCGCCCACATAACCGATGGATTCTGCGGCGGTGCGGGCGGCATCGTACAGTCGGGCACGCATGGCTGCGCCGATCTGCTCGACTAGCGGGGACGGTGCTTCCTCGATCACCTTCTGGTGGCGTCTTTGGATAGAACACTCACGCTCGCCGACCGCCCACACGCTTCCGTGCATGTCGGCCATCACCTGAACCTCGATGTGGCGGCCCGCCTCGATGTATCTCTCACAGAACACGGTGTCGTCGCCGAATGCGGACGCCGCTTCTCTCGCCGCGTACGACAGCTCGGCCGGTAGGTTCGCAAGATCTCGCACGATTCGCATTCCCCGGCCGCCCCCGCCCGACGAGGCCTTGATCAGCACGGGCAGCTCAGCTTCGGTGATGGATGCCGGGTCGAGACGTCCCAAGACCGGCACCCCTGCCTCTGCCATGATCCGTTTGGACTCGACCTTTGACCCCATGAGGTCGATGCTCTCCGGCGTTGGGCCGATCCAGATCAGTCCAGCCGCTCGCACCTCCCGTGCGAACCCGGCGCTTTCGGACAGGAAACCGTAACCCGGGTGGATGGCGTCTGCTCCGGCGGCGAGTGCCGCCTTGATTATCAGGTCACCGCGAAGATAGGTGTCGGTCGGTGTCGAGCCCGGAAGCCGGACCGCGGCGTCGGCTTCGGTGACGAACGGGCTGTCTGCGTCGGCGTCGGAGAACACAGCGATGGTGCCGAGTCCACGACGTCGACAGGTGGCAAATATCCGGCGGGCGATCTCCCCGCGGTTTGCGACGAGCACGGTCGTTGCGGTCGACGCTGATGGCGTACTGACAGGGGTGTGCTGGGTGTTCACTGCGGGCTCACATTCGGAAGACGCCGAAGGACGTGGTGCCTTCGATCGGTGCGCTGTGGATGGCGGACAGACTCAATCCGAGGACGGTGCGGGTGTCTCGGGGGTCGATGACACCGTCGTCGTACAGGTGGCCGGATAAGAAGGCCGGCAACGATTCGGAGTCGATCTGTTCCTCGATGGCAGCGCGGACCGCGGCGTCGGCTTCTTCGTCAAATTCCTTGCCCTGGGCCAGCGCCGACGCCCGGCTAACCGTGGAGATCACGCCCGCGAGTTGCGTTCCGCCCATGACGGCCGAGCGGAGCGTCGGCCAACTGAACACGAATCGTGGATCGAAAGCGCGTCCGCACATCCCGTAATGGCCCGCGCCGTAGGAGGAACCGAGGAGCAAGGAGATGTGCGGGACTTTCGAGTTGGAGACGGCGTTGATCATCATTGCGCCGTGCTTGATGATGCCGTTTTGTTCGTACTCCTTGCCCACCATGTACCCGGTGGTGTTGTGCATGAACAACAGTGGCGTGTTCGATCGATTGGCGAGTTGGATGAACTGGGTCGCTTTCTGCGCCTCCTCCGAGAACAGCACACCGCGGGCGTTGGCCAGGATGCCGACGGGATGCCCGTGGATGCGTGCCCAGCCGGTGACCAGCGACGTGCCGTATCGGGATTTGAACTCGTCGAAGTCGGAACCGTCGACGACCCGGGCGATCACCTCGCGCGGGTCGAACGGGATTTTCAGATCTGGTGGCACGATGCCGAGCAGCTCAGCCTCGTCGTATAGGGGGGACACCACCTCTGTAGACACGGCCGGGCCGGACTTCGTCCAGTTGAGTCGTGACACGATCTGGCGGCCGATGCGGATCGCGTCTTGCTCGTCGAGAGCGTAGTAGTCGGCCAAGCCGGACACTTTGGCGTGCATGGCCGCTCCGCCGAGCGACTCGTCGTCGGTGATCTCTCCCGTGGCCGCCTTGACCAGTGGGGGACCTCCGAGGAACACCTTCGATCGGTTCTCGATCATCACGATATGGTCGCTCATGCCGGGGATGTACGCTCCTCCGGCCGTCGAGTTGCCGAAGACCAGCGCGATCGTGGGGATCCCCTCGGCAGAGAGTTGAGTGAGGTTGCGGAACATCGCCCCACCGGGGACAAAGATGTCCTTCTGGGTGGGCAGATCGGCGCCGCCCGATTCCACGAGATTGATGACCGGAAGGCGGTTCTGTCGCGCGATGTCGCCCATGCGGAGGATCTTGCGCATCGACCACGGATTGAGTGAACCGCCCTTGTCAGTCGGGTCGTTGGCAACGATCATGCACTCGACACCGCTGACGACACCGATGCCGGAGACAACAGCGGCGCCGACGGTGAACTTCGAACCCCATGCGGCGAGAGGGCACAGCTCCAGAAACGGTGTGTCCCGGTCGACGAGGAGCTCGATCCGCTCTCGAGCAGTGAATTTATCGCGGTCGTGGTGCCTGGCGACGGCCTTCTCCCCGCCGCCGGCGAGTACCGCGGTCAATTCCTCTTCGATGCCGGAGAGCTTCTCGATCATGGAATCGAGTGCCACCCGGTAATCGTTGCTGCGTGAGTCAAGTGTGCTGTTCAGCATGGTCATGATCGGTATCCCAAGTGTTTGGCTGCAAGTGCGGTGAGGATTTCGGACGTGCCTCCGCCGATACCGAGAATGCGCATGTCACGGTATTGCCGTTCGACTTCGATTTCGCGCATGTAGCCGAGTCCGCCGAACAGCTGCACTGCCCTGTCGACGACCCATTCGCCGGCCTCCACCGCAGTGTTCTTCGCGAAGCAGACCTGCGCGATGACGTCTTCGCCTCGCATATCGGCATCGACGACGGCACGGCAGTATGTCCGGGCGACATCTATCCGGCGGGCCATCTCTGTCAGGGTGTTCTGTACGGACTGACGGCTGATGAGTGGTTCGCCGAAGGTCACTCGATCCTGGCACCATTGTTCGGTCAGTTCGAGTGCGCGCTGCGCGCCCGAGTAGGCCTGTGCCGCCAAGAAGACGCGCTCGGAGACGAACGCTTGAGAGATCAAATCGAATCCCGCGTTCTCTGGCCCGATGAGGTTCCTCACGGGGACCCGAACGTCGTCGAACGTCAGTTCGGCGGTGTCCGAGGCGTTCCATCCCATCTTTTCGAGCTTTCGGCTCACGGAGAAGCCGGGTGTGTCGGTGTCGATGACGATCAGCGATACGCCGGACGCGCCGCGCCGCTCGGGTCCGCCGGTGCGGACCGCTGCGACGACGAAGTCAGCGCGACACCCAGAGGTGATGAAGGTTTTTGAGCCGTTGATGACGAAGTGGTCTTCATCTCGTCGGGCTGTGGTGCGCAGGTGCCCGACATCGGAACCGCCGCCGGGTTCGGTGATGGCCAACGCTCCGATCCGGTCGCCGGCGAGGGTGGGTACCACCCAGGTGTCGATCTGCCACTGGTCGCCCGCAGTGACGATGTGCGGCACTGAAATCCAGCAGGTGAGTAAGGAGGCTTGGACTCCGCCCGAGGAGCCGGCTTCGTGCAGGGCTTCGCAGACGGTGACCTGGTGACGCAGATCCCCGCCGCCACCGCCAGCGTGTTCGGGAAATTGAGGGCCGAGCAGGCCCAATGCTCCGGCTTTGCGGTGGAGTACCCGGGGGATCTCGCCGGCACGCTCCCATTCCTCCAGGTGCGGGAGGATCTCTCTTTGTGCGAAGTCGCGCGCGGTGGATCGCAATGAAGTGATCTCGTCCGATTGCCACGGGTTGGCGCTCACTGGTCTGCCTCCGTAAGAACTAGCTCGGGGATGTCAATAGTGCGGGAGCGCAACCATTCACCCAGTGCTTTGGCTTGCGGGTCGAAGCGGGCATTGTATGCGACGCCCTCGCCGAGGATTCCGGCGAGGACGAAATTGACGGCATGAAGATTGGGTAACACGGTGCGGGTCACCTCCAGATCCGCACACTCCGGCAGCATGCGTCGCAGCTGCTCGATCGTCAGGGCCTCGGCAAGCCAGTCGAAGGCAGCCTCGTCGCGCACCCAGACCCCGATGTTTGCGTTGGGGCCCTTGTCTCCGCTGCGAGCGCCGGCGATCGTCCCCAGCGGTAGCCGGCGCATCGGCCCCCAGTAATCGGGGTGTGACGAGGCCGCGTCGCCGCCGTCGTCCGCCGCTCGGTGATCGGTGTGAGCGGGAACGAGGTCGGTGGTCACCTCGGGTGCCGCGATCGGGATTCGTTTTCCGTCGGGCAGCACTGCGGTGTGATCGACGTCCTCCTGTGTGATGTAGCCCGGAGTAAACACCCCGTAGGTACTGCCGGCCGACGGCGGCGCCGTCGTGTGGAAACCCGGGACTGACCCGAGCGCGATTTCGATGACCGAGTTGGAGAACTTTCGTCCGACTTTCTCGCGATCGTCGTCGCGTGCGACCACGGTCAGACGGGCGCTCGCCAATTGTTCCGTGGGGGAGTCGGTACGGTCGGTTCGGACCAGCTCCCACGACAGTTCTCGAGGTCTTGCGGGCAGTGCGTCTTCGACCTGCCGGCGAACTAGGTCGGCTTTGGCCTCGATATCCAAGCCGGTAAGTATGATACTGACTTCGTTGCGAACCCCGCCGATGCTGTTAAGTGAGACCTTGAGCTCCGGTGGTGGAGCTTCGCCCCGGACGCCGCTGATGCGTACGCGATCCTGTGCCTCTTGAGACAGGGCAATGGAGTCGAGACGGGTGGTGACGTCCGGCCCGGCATACCGGGCGTCGGTCACCTCGTATAGGAGTTGGGCGGTCACCGTATCGACGGTGACCGCTCCACCGGTTCCCGGGTTCTTTGTGACGACGCTGCTGCCATCGGCTTCGATCTCGACAATCGGAAAGCCCGGTCGCATCAGGTCGGGGATCTCCCTGAAGAAAGAGAGATTTCCCCCGGTGGCCTGCGTGCCGCACTCGATGACATGACCCGCGACAGTCGCTCCGGCGAGTTCGTCGAAATCCTCCCTGCCCCAATCGAAGTGGTGGATCGCAGGCCCGACAACAAGCGATGCGTCGGTGACCCGACCGGTGACCACGATGTCGGCACCCGCCGCAAGGCAACGCGCGATACCGAAACCTCCCAGGTAGGCATTCGCCGACAGCGGGCTGCCCAGTCCGAGTTCTGTCGAACGGCTGGTGACGTCGTCGCCGTACAGGTGCGCGATGCTCGGTGCGAGGCCAAGCGAGTCGGCGATTGTCTGCAGTGCCTGCACCAGCCCTGCGGGATTGACCCCTCCAGCATTGACCACGATGCGCACGCCACGATCAAGCGCTATACCCATGCATTCCTCCATCTGTTGGAGGAAGGTCTTTGCGTACCCGGTGCTGGCATCTTTCGCCCGGTCTCTGGCGAGGATCAGCATGGTGAGCTCGGCGAGATAGTCACCGGTGAGAACGTCAAGTTCTCCGCCGCCAAGCATCTCTCTCATCGCCGAGAAGCGGTCACCGTAGAAGCCGGAACAGTTCCCGACCCTCAAAGACGGTGCGGTAGGGGAGGCCATGCCAGGTCGATCCCTTCGTCAGTGTGCTTGATAGCAAGAAGCCGACGACGGGGAGCACATCGGCTCAGCCTGGTGATCATCGGCGCTATCACTGAAACCATCGCACAACCGATAAACCTAAGCAAGCATGCTTGCTTAGTTTCGGTCTGCGACTTACAGTGGTCTCGATCACACCGGCCATCGCCGGAAAAGATTGCCCTACTTTCGTGACCGATTGGATGTGTTCATGGACAACGGCTTCGGCAATTGGCCTTCGCTGCATCGACTCCGAAACCCTCGGCGCATCGCGCTGCTCGATGGCGAGACGGGACTGGGCTTGTCCTACGAAGAGCTTGACCTGCGAACCAACGCACTGGCGGATGTGCTGCGCGGCATGGGCGTGGCCAAAGGGGACCGGGTCGCCCTGGTCACGCTGAACAGTCCACACATGCTCGAGGTCCTATGTGCCGTTGCCAAGCTGGGCGCGATCTCCGTGCCGGTCAACTATCGACTGTCGCCTCCCGAAATCCGATTCATTCTTGAGGACTCAGGCGCGGAAATCGTCTTCACCTCGACCCAGACATCCGAGACGGTCCGTGACGCCGTCGCTGGGACCCCCGTGCGGGAACAAATCGAGATTCCGTCGGCGGCCCAACGTAAAGACTCGGTGAGCTCGACCTACGAGAACATGGTGAGCGCTGGCGACACCGACCGCGTCGAAGAGGACATCGATCGCGATGACCTCGGCATGTTGATGTACACCTCCGGCACGACCGGCCTCCCGAAGGGGGCCATGCTCACCCACGACAACATCCTGTGGAACGCCATTAACAACTTCACCCTCGCCGGGGAAGGGCTCACCCCGCGCGACATCAATCTCGCGGCTGCCCCGCTTTTCCACATCGGTGCGCTAGGCATCTTCACACTTCCACTGCTCTACGCGGGCGGGACGACCGTGATCATGGAGTCATTCGCTCCCGAGCAGTGGCTTGATGCCGTCGATCGCTACCGTCCCACGCTCGCATTTTGCGTCCCTGCGATGTGGGCGGCGCTCGACGTCTCGCCCACCATTGACAGGCGCGACCTCGGTTCTCTGCGGTACGTCCTGTCCGGCGGTGCGCCCTGCCCGATCGTTCTCATCGATGCCATGCGCGAACGCGGGTTGACGTTCGTCGAGGGCTTCGGTCTCACCGAGACCGCCCCGTTTGTCGCGGCCCTTAACGGAGATGAGGTCGTTGACCATGCTGGTTCGATCGGAAAACCAGTAGTGCACGTGGATCTGCGGATTGTCAACGAGATGGACGAGGATGTGGACCCCGGGGAGACCGGCGAGCTCGCGATCCGCGGCCCGAACGTCTTTGCTGGCTACTGGAACAACGCCGAAGCCACCGAAGACGTACTTAAAGATGGGTGGTTCCTGTCAGGTGACCTCGCGCGCAGGGATGACGAGGGCTACTACTCGATTGTCGACCGCAAGAAAGACATGATCATCAGCGGCGGCGAAAATGTCTACGCCACCGAGGTCGAGCAGGTGCTCTACCAGAACCCTGATGTGGCGGAAGTTGCGGTGATCGGACGTCCGGACCCGCGCTGGGGAGAGTCCGTCGCCGCCGTCGTTGTTTGTACGCCAGGCGCCGACATAAAGGCCGAAGAGCTGATCTCCTGGACCCGCCAGCGGCTGGCCGCGTTCAAGTGCCCCCGCACTGTTGTTTTCCTCGATGCGCTCCCGCGGACCGCTACAGGCAAGGTAATCAAGCGGGATCTGCGAAAGTCCTGGACTGACGACGGCACGGCGGTGCAGCGATGATCAGTCCTGACCACACAACTGACTGTGGCCAGGCCAGCTCATGACGGTGGCAGAACATTCCCCGTCGCCGAACACGAACGAGCAAGGACTGCCATGAAACCCGATCTCTCAGGTGTCACACCACTAGAGCTGAACCTGGCCACACGTGTATCGATCGGGGACTTGTTGACTCGAACAGCGTTCATGGCCCCTGCGCGCATCGCGATTTCCGAAGAGGACACCGAGTGACCTGCCGCGTCGATTTCGGACAGCGGAGTTGA
>NZ_JAALDT010000297.1:0-2969 GCF_014144995.1 Dietzia sp. DQ11-71
TGAGGACGGCGCAGTGGGCGCCGACGGCGACGCGCGCGCCGAGGCCGGCGAGAACTAGCGCGTCAGTCGCGGAAGGACGTCAGTCGCGGAAGTAGTCGACCGTCCGGGCGACGCCCTCGCGGATCGTCACCTGCGGCGTCCAGCCGAGCACCTCGGCAGCGCGCTCGGCATCGAGGGCCGAGCGGTCGACATCACCCAGGCGGGCGGGGGCGTACTCGGGATCATCAGCGGCCCCCGCGGCCTCGGCGACCAGGGTGTGCAGCCCACGGTCGGTGGTCTCCACGCCGGTGCCCACGTTGAACCGCAGCCCCGCCGCGGCCGGGACCTCGGCGGCGCGGACGAAGGCGTCCACCACGTCGTCGACGAACACGTAGTCGCGCGTGTTGCCGCCGTCGCCGAACACGCGCGTGGGCTGACCGGCCAGCAACCGCTGGGAGAAGATCGCCACCACCCCGGCCTCGCCGTGCGGGTCCTGCCGCGGCCCGTACACGTTCGCCGGCGCCACGCCCGCCCACTCGATCCCGTACAGGCGCGAGAACATCTCCAGGTAGATCTCACCGGCCACCTTGCCGGCGGCGTACGGGCTCAGCGGGTCCACCGGTCGGGTCTCCGCGACGGGCAGCTCGGTCACGGGCCCGTAGATGGACCCGCCGGAGGAGGTGAAGACGATCCTGCGCACCCCGACCTTGCGGGCCGCCTCGGCCAGCCGGACGGTGCCGACGACGTTGACCTGGGCGTCGTGGACCGGATCCTCCACCGACAGCCGCACGTCGATCTGCGCGGCCAGGTGGAAGATGACCTCGGGCCGGGCGGCGGCCACCACGTCCTCGATGGCGGGGTCGGTCAGGTCGAGCTCGCGGAACTCGAACCGGTCACCGGCCTCACGGGCCGCCGCGAGGTTCTCGAGCCGACCGCGGGACAGGTTGTCCACCACGGTCACGTCATGGCCCTCACCGAGCAGCCTGTCCACCAGGGTCGACCCGATGAACCCGGCCCCTCCCGTCACCAACGCGCGCATGTGATGCCCTCCCCTCGTCTGCGACGACACCGCCGCGGCTCCCTCACCTTCAGGCCCGTGCACAGGATACGACCGTGGGACCGGTGGCGAGGTCACTCCGGCCCGTATGTCCCGGTCGCCCGGGTGAGCGGGGACCGCCGCTCGGGCGGGAACGGGGAGTCCTCCACTATCTGCGCCAGTTCGGCGTCGGTGAACGCGCCCCGCACCGCGTAGATCCGCACCTGCGACTCGGCGTACACCTTGGCCAGGCCGGGCGTGCCGTCGAGGCGCAACAGGTGCTCGTTGGGCTTCTGGAACCCCCAGTAGTTGGGCGGGCTCACGTACACGTACGTCACACCGAGCTCCGCCAACGCGCGGTCGACGCGGGGGTTCACCCCGGCCTCGTCCATCCGGGAGAACAGATAGGTGGTCAGCGGGGCCGTCGCACCGGGTTGCAGGTAGTGCCGCGAGGTCGAGGGCAACCCGTCAGTGGCGTACATCCAGCCCGAGCCCTCGTCGGGATTGGTGTAGATGAGACCCGAGTAGGCCTGCGGCTGCTCGGACAACCAGCGGAAGGCGCGCAGGTCGTGCTCGTCGACCATGCGGTTCCACCGCTGGTTCACCCCGGCCGCGACCGCGTACTCGGGCGAGGCCTGCACCACCCAGGACCCCACCCCCACCAGGGCGGCCAGCGCCACGGCCACCCGGGCGAGCCGGACGCCGCCACCGTCCGGGTCGGTGAGGGGATCGACCAGCCTGCCCAACCATCCCGCCAGCGCCTGGACGGTCGCCCCGACGCCCACACCCACCGCCGCGGCCACGACCACGGCCAGCACCACCCCGATCCGGCGGGGGTCGTTGTAGTAGATGCTGCCGATCCCGCGGAGCACACCGCCGGTCCAGTTGCCGAACACGCTCATCGAGTTGACGCACACCACCAACAGCCCGCCCCACAGCAGCAGCGGCCAGAACACCCTGCGGCGCAGCATCACCACCAGGCCCAGCGCGGCCAGGGACAGCAGCACCCACCGCACGCCCCAGTCCTCGACGTGGCGCACCTGCAGTGCTACCGCCTTGCCCCAGGTGGCGGCGCGGTCGGCGTCGATCTGGAACTCGAAGGCCGAGATGTCGTCGGCCTCCTCGGACACCGTGAGCACCTGCGGCAACAGCGTGAGCACCCCGGCGAGCCCGATGCCGGCCAACACCACGAAGTCGCGCACTCGGCCGCGGACCGGCCGCCACAGCCCGTCGAACAGCCACCAGAACAGCACGAACACGGCCGCGGTGACCATGGCCGACGGATGGACTCCGCCGATACCGACCAGCCCGAGCGCGGCGGCGGGGATGAACCGCCGATCGGCCAGGGCCGCCACCACGACCGCGGCCCCCAGACCGGCCATACCGTTGGCCACGGCCGACGGGGTGGCGGCCACCATCACCTCGACGAACGGCAGACCCGGGAACAGCGGGGTGGCCATCGCGGCCACGGCCGCCGAGGTGGCCACTACGGGCCGGGAGAACCGGCGGTGGGTGATCAGCCACGCCAACGCCGCCACGCCCAGCGGGAACACGAGCGCGACGCTGCCGATCTGCACGAGGTTGTACGTCTCGACGGCGCCGATCCCGCGCAGGCCCATGACCAGGGCGGCGATCGAGTGCCACGTGCTCGGGTAGTAGAGCGTCGCGCCGTTCTCCGGGTAACGCAGCTCCCCGGCGAGGTCGGGCGACGCCACGCCGAGGTCATGGATGAAGCGGATGTAGTTGGCGTGCCAGTGGGCGTCCCAGCCCTGGAAGATGTTCGCCGTGCCGCCGGGGGTCGCCGAGAGTTCGGTGAGGATCATCTGGCCGATCAGCCAGGCGCTCGTCAGGATCGCCGCGCCCGGCAGCAGCCACCACCACGAGCGCCGCCCGGGCCGGCCGTCCACCCGGCCGGGGCGCTCGACCCCGGCGGTTCCGCGAACCCTGCGGAGTC
>NZ_JAALDT010000298.1:0-1711 GCF_014144995.1 Dietzia sp. DQ11-71
GGCCCGTCCGGCGCGCTCCTTGCGCAGCAGGAACCGCTGGATCTTGCCCGACGGGGTCTTGGGCAGCTCGCGGACGAAGTGGATCCGGCGCGGGAAGGCGTGGGCGGCGAACTCCGTCTTGACCCACTTCTGTAGGCCGGACTCGGCCTCCGGGCCACCCTCCACGCCGTCGCGCAGGACCACGTACGCCTCGAGGACCTCCCCGGCCAGGTCGTCGGGGACGCCGATGACCGCCGACTCGAGCACGTCCGGGTGCTTGGCCAGGACGGACTCCACGTCGAACGGGCCGATGCGGTACCCGGACATGATGATCACGTCGTCGTCGCGGCTCGAGAAGTAGAAGTGGCCGTCCGCGTCGAGCTTGGCGGCGTCGCCGGTGTAGTACCAGCGCCCGTCCGCGCTGAAGCGCTCGGCGGTCTTCTCCGGGGCCTGGTGGTAGCCGGTGAACCACATCAGGGGGCTGGCGGGGACGTCGATCGCCACGCGGCCCAGCTCGCCCACGGGGGCGGGCTCGTCGTAGTCCGCGGCGAGCACGGTGCACGACCAGCCCGGCAGCGGCACGCCCATGGAGCCCGGGCGCACGTCCTCACGCAGCGAGTCGTGCCACGGGTTGATGATGAACATCCCGTGCTCGGTCTGGCCGTACTGGTCGCGCACCTCGACGCCGAACTGCTCGGTCGACCACTCGATCACCTCGGGGGTGAGCGGCTCACCGGCGGCCGAGGCTCGGCGGAGCGTGACGTCGGCCGGCGCGATGTCCCGCTTGGCCCGCATGGTGCGGTACACGGTCGGCGCGGCCGCGAAGTTGGTGACGTGGAAGTACTGCAGGACCGCGAACGCCAGCTCCGGGCTGTAGCGGGCGTGCAGCAGCAGGCTCCGACGGCCGACCGCCAGCGGGCCGAGGATGCCGTAGTAGAGGCCGTACGCCCAGCCCGGGTCGGCACCGTTCCAGAACACGTCGTCGGCCCGCACGTCCAGGCCCGTCTCGATGTACTGGTGGAACGCGGCCAGGGCGCGCACCGGCACGACGACGCCCTTCGGGGTGCCGGTGGTGCCGGAGGTGAACAGCATGACCAGGCCGGCGTCCGGACCGGTGACCGCCGCGGCGAGGCAGGGCTGCTGGGCGGCGGTGATCGTGGCCAGGTCGAGGTCGCCGTCTCGGGCCTCGGGGCAGTCCGCCAGGCCGGCGACGACCACCGGGACGGCGACGCTCTCGAGCTTTCCGCGCTGGTCCGCGTCGGAGACGACCACCTTGGCGTCGCCACCGGTGAGACGCATCTCGATGGCCGGCCACGCGAACGCGGTGAACAGCGGCATGTGGACGGCACCGAGTCGCCAGATCCCCATGAGGGTGAACACCAGGTCCGCGGACTTGGACATCAGCGTGGCCACCCGGTCGCGCTCGCCCACGCCGAGCTCGGCCAGCGCCGCGGCGACCTTCTCGCTCTCGGTCCGCAGCTCGCCGTAGGTGATGTCCCGCCCGGACAGGTCGGCGTCGATGACGGTGAAGGCGACCGCCTCGGGGGCGTGGCGGTCGCACAGGAACTCCGCGGCGCTCGCACCGGGGACGTCGTAGATTTCCAGCAACTGCTCCGGCGACAGGGGCGTGGACGCGGTGTTCTCGGTCATACCGCCAGATTGTGGCGCACGTGAACCACGACGCACCAGCAGCACCCACCAACGGGCACCCCCACTATCGGGGCTGGGCGTG
>NZ_JAALDT010000299.1:0-4122 GCF_014144995.1 Dietzia sp. DQ11-71
CCGGCAGCGGCGCGGTCACCGGCGCCAGGAAATCAGTGGAGCTGGACGTCATCCCCGGGCCGCGCGACGACCTGTTCCCGCCCGCCGCGTGGGACGTGCTCGCCGTGACCGGGCACGTCAGCGGACACGCCGACAGGGTGGGCGTCCGCCTCGACCCCGCCCGGCCCGTCCCGCGCCTCGACACGCGCGAGATCCCCAGCGAGGGCATGGTGCGCGGTGCGGTGCAGATCCCCGCCGACGGTTCACCCGTCGTGTTCGGGCCCGACCACCCCGTCACCGGCGGCTACCCGGTGATCGGGGTGCTCACCGCCCGCTCGGCGGACAGGATTTCGCAACTCCTGCCCGGAACGCCCGTGCGACTGCGCAGGCTGCGGGGGGTCGGCGACTAGGGTGAGAGCGCTGATGCGACTATTCTGGAGCGCTGGTGTGCGCGGAATCACGACAATGTGCCCGTCCCTCACCGTGTAGACGACTCAATCCGAGGTGAAAGCGAACCATGCCAGCGATCGTTCTGATCGGCGCCCAGTGGGGCGACGAGGGCAAGGGTAAGGCCACCGACATCCTGGGCGGCCGCGTCGAGTACGTGGTCAAGCCCAACGGCGGGAACAACGCGGGCCACACCGTGGTGGTGGGGGGCGAGAAGTACGAGCTCAAGCTCCTTCCCGCCGGCATCCTGTCGCCCACGGCCACTCCGGTGATCGGCAACGGCGTGGTGGTCAACCTCGAGGCGCTGTTCGAGGAGATCGACGGTCTCGAGGCCCGCGGCGCCGACACCTCCCGGCTGCGCATCTCGGCCGACGCCCACCTCGTGGCCCCGTACCACCAGGCGCTGGACAAGGTCACCGAGCGGTTCCTGGGCAAGAAGGCCATCGGCACCACCGGCCGCGGCATCGGCCCCACCTACGCGGACAAGGTCTCGCGGGTGGGCATCCGCGTGCAGGACATCTTCGACGAGTCGATCCTGCGCCAGAAGATCGAGGGCTCACTGCACCTCAAGAACCAGATCCTGGTGAAGATCTACAACCGTCGAGCGGTCGAGGTCGACGAGATGGTCGAGTACTTCCTCGGCTACGCCGACCGGCTGCGGCCCATGGTCTGCGACGCCACCCTGATGCTCAACCAGGCGCTGGACCGCGGCGAGTCCGTCCTCATGGAGGGCGGGCAGGCCACCATGCTCGACGTGGACCACGGCACCTACCCGTTCGTCACCTCGTCCAACCCCACCGCCGGCGGTGCCTGCGTGGGCGCGGGCGTCGGCCCCACCCGGATCACGCACTCGCTGGGCATCGTCAAGGCTTACACCACCCGCGTGGGCGCCGGGCCGTTCCCCACCGAACTGTTCGACAAGTGGGGCGAGTACCTGCAGGTCACCGGCGGTGAGGTGGGCGTCAACACCGGCCGCACCCGCCGCTGTGGCTGGTACGACGCCGTGATCGCCCGCTATGCCGCGCGCGTCAACGGGTTCACCGACTACTTCCTCACCAAGCTCGACGTGCTCACCGGCATCGGGGAGATCCCCATCTGCGTGGCCTACGACGTGGACGGCGTCCGGCACGACGAGATGCCCATGACGCAGACCGACTTCCACCACGCCACGCCGATCTACGAGACCATGCCCGGCTGGGACGAGGACATCACCGGGGCGCGCGAGTTCAGCGACCTGCCCGTCGAGGCCCGTGACTACGTGCTGCGGCTCGAGGAGCTCGCCGGCTGCCACATGTCGTACATCGGCGTGGGCCCCGGCCGCGACCAGAACGTGGTGCGGCGCGACATCCTGGGGTGATCTGGGGGCCGCTCGTGTGACGAGTGGGGCCGATGGTGCGTGCGGGTCAGGTGGGGCCGAATCGGGTGTGAACGTACGGCACATGTCGTATGAACGGCCGATAGTGCGGTGAGGGCGCATCGGGTGGACTCCATGGAAGCGGCCGACCGGTCGCGTCCCCTTCCGATCGGAGCACCACATGCGTTCCCTCACCCGCCTCGGCGTCGCCACCGCAGCCACCGCCATCGCCTCAGTCACCGCCCTCGCCGGCGCCGGGGTGGCCGGCGCCCAGGACGTCGATCCCGTGTTCAACAGCCCCAGCAGTGTGAGCGTGAGCGGCAAGGGTGAGGCCACGGAGGTGACCTACACCAACAAGTCGGGTCAGGACTTGATGTGCTACTCGTTCGTGGGTACGGGGCGTCTGGTCTCCGACCTCTACGGCTATGTGAAGACGGTGGACATCAACAGCACTCTCCCGGAGAGCTGGACGGCACGTTTCGTGGAGGCTGCGGGCAAGGGGCAGATCGGATTCTTCGGCGGAATGGTCGAGAA
Source organism: Dietzia sp. DQ11-71 (assembly GCF_014144995.1). Lineage (NCBI taxonomy): Bacteria > Bacillati > Actinomycetota > Actinomycetes > Mycobacteriales > Dietziaceae > Dietzia > Dietzia sp. DQ11-71. The sequence goes on from NZ_JAALDT010000299.1 coordinate 2,315, forward strand.
CGGTGAGACCGCTGAGCTGATGGAAGGAGCAATCGGCGGGGTTGTCGAGGGCACACTCACCGATGATTCATTCTCCCCGGCTGCTCTCACGGTGTGTAACTCCCAGGGGCTGGATGACGACCCGTACGTCGAGGTCGAGATCTCCGCAGGTGCCGGTGTTCCGGCCGGCCTCGGGTCGCTGGATTCCGCTCTTGCCGGCATCGGCAGCTCGGGCTCGGTGGCGGAGACCACGGGTTCGCTCGGCAGCTGAGTCGACCGAATAGTCCTCACCCCCGGCAGCTGAGCGGTGTCGGGGGTGAGGTCTGTTCTCCGAATCTGCTTATGGAGCAGATCGGCGGGCGCCGTGGATCTGGGGCAATTCAAGGGCGCCCAGCCTGACCCGGGGCGGCCATGGTTTGGGTGGTGTTAACAGGGCCGTTGTGGCGGCAGCGCTTTCTTGGCGCAGAGGGTCAGGTCCATGGTCGTGACCGTCTCGATCGAGAATCAGATAGTGAGCTGGTTCGCGGCTCATCCCAATCGGGGGTGTAGGAGTTGGGGTCTGAAGCCGCCGGTCTCGAGCAGGCTTCGGGCGATGTAGTTGGTCAGGTTGCGGAACCCGAGTGCGGAGCCGCGCAGGTGTTCGAGCCGTCCGTTGAGCGCCTCGGTCGGCCCGTTGCTGGTGCCGGGTCGTTCGAAGTAGGCGAGCACGTCAGCGGCTCGCTTCTTCAGGGTCCGGCTCAGGGTGGTGAGCTCGGTGAGCACCTTGGGGACGCCGGCGCTGAGGTCGGTGATCAGCTTCTCCATGAGCTCGCGGCCACGTTGCCGGTCCTCGTGGCGATAGGCGGCGATCATGCGCTGGTAGACACCCCAGGTCGCTCGACGTGAGCGTCATCAACGAACAGCGCGCGTAGCCTGTCGCTCTGCTTGTCGGTGAGCAGGTCCGCGCCGGTGTGCAGCGTGCGCCGCGACTTGTAGAGCGGGTCGTCCCTGAACCCACGGTGCCCGTGGATCGCGAGTTGGACCCGGCGCCGGCTCCTATCGAGGGCGTCACCGGCCAGGCGCACGACGTGGAAGGGATCCATCACCGTGACCGCGTCCGGAATCTCCTCCGCAGCGGCGGTCTTGAACCCGGTGAAACCGTCCATCGCGACCACCTCGACCGCGTCACGGAAGGCGTCGTCGCGGTCGGCGAGCCAGGTCTTGAACGCCGCCTTCGACCGGCCCTCGACCATGTCCAGCAGCCTTGCTGGGCCGGCGCCATCGCGGACCGGGGTGAGGTCGATGATCACGGTGACGTACTTGTCGCCACGCCTGGTGTGGCGCCAGACGTGCTCATCGACGCCAATGACCTTCACGCCCTCGAACCGCGTGGGGTCGTTGATCAGCAGCCGCTTGCCTTCGGCCAGGACCGCGTTGTTGGCGGTGTCCCACGCGACCCCGAGTCCCTCGGCGACACGGGCGACGGTGAGGTGTGCGACCACGATCCCTTCCAGCGCCCACCGCAGCCCGGTGCGCGAGAGCTTCGCGCGTGGCTCCGCCGCGGCGCTGGTGTCTTGGCGCCACACGTGTCCGCAGTCGGCACAGCGGTAGCGGCGCACTACAACTTCCAGCACGGTCGGTCGCCAGCCCAGCGGCTCGTGGGCCAACCGCCGGATCACGGTGTCACGAGCAGCGCCTTCGCTGCCGCACCGTCGGCACCACTGATCTGGTTCCACCACGCGGCACGCGAGGACCGCACGATCCGGTTCAAGTCGTTGTCCGGTCACGCTCAGACCGAGGCCGTCGAGTCGAGCGAAGGCGGTGAGGTCAGGGCGGCCGAAGCCGGCCGG
>NZ_JAALDT010000029.1:0-3922 GCF_014144995.1 Dietzia sp. DQ11-71
CCGGCGACCCCGGCGGCACCGGCCGGGGCCCTTCCCACCCCGAGCGGGTCGACGTCCAACGCGCCACCGAGGGCGCCACCCTGACCCGTGCGGAAGGGACGGTCGGCGGCCACACCCGGCTGCTGCCCGGAGGCCCGGGCGGCACACAGTTCCTCGAGTTCGTGGAGACCAATCACGTCCCGGGCCGGTTCTTCGAGCACCCCGGCCAGGAATGGCTCTACGTCACCCGGGGCACCGTCCTGCTCGAGGTCGGCGATTCCCTCACCCGGCTCGAGGCCGGCGACGTCGCGAGATACAACGGCACCCTCCCCCACCGTTGGTACGTCCCCGACGGCGGCGAGGCGTGCCTCATCGTCGCCCGACCGGGTTGACCGCGACCGGGCCGCCCGACCTGCGCCTGACCAGCACGACCACCACGACCACCCACCTCACTGCCCTGGGACATCCCCGCCCCGGCGCCCTCCCTCGCGCGCCGACCTGGGGCGCCCTGCGGTGGCCGAGCAGGGCACCCCAGGTCAGAACGCCCAAGACCGTGCACCGCCCACAGCGCCACACCCTTCACCGAACCAAAACCCGGACCCGGACCCACCACTCCCCCGAGACCGCCCGCACCACGCATGCCCTCTACCTGCGGTGCCCTGCGGAGGGTGCGCAGGGCACCGCAGGTCAGCGGGCGCCGCGGTGATCAGCGACGACGACGAGGCCGGGCATCTCCTCCGTAATGAGATGACACTCGCTCGCGTGTTCGATCCAGTCTCCCTGCCCGCAATGTCAGACCTAGAACATATGGTCGAACCATGACGAGCACCTCCAAGTCCGACGCCCATGATTCCGCCTCCCATGCGGCGATCGTCCCCGATGCCCCCGGCCCGTTCGTGCCGCCTAAGGGGTTCACCACAGCGACGGGTCCCGCCGTCGACGTGATCGTTCCGGAGGCGTACGCCCGGTGGGATCCGCATCAACAGCGGGGCTATCTCGCCCAACGGCTGATCAACGCGGCGGAGGGGCGCACCGTCGCCTTCGCCTACGACTGCGTCCGGGTCGCGGGTCAGCGCGACCGACACCGGGACCCGTGGGAGACCGCCGCCTCGATGATCAGTGCCGCGATGGCCCTGTCCCGCCACGGTGCGTCCCGCTTGGTCACCACCGCGGTCGAGCTGACCGAGCGCCTTCCGCGTACTGCGGCCCTGCTCACGACCGGATGGATCGGCATCCTCGCCGCCCACACGATCGCCGAGGAGACCGCGATGGTCGCCGACGAGCTCATGCCCGAACTCGACAGGCGGATCAGTGAGGCACTGGCTCCCACCAGACGCCGCACCCACCCACCGAGACTCGGCCCGCTACGAAAAATGCTCACCAAGACCGTCTCGGCGTGCGACCCGGTCGGCGCCGATGCCAGGGCGAGAGAGGCACGGCGGGACCTGGACGTCGAGATGGTGCCGCTCGCCGACGACAGGGCTCTCATCACAGCGCACCTCACCGCTGAGACCGCCGTCGAGATAGCCGAGCGCATCGAGGCCCTCGCCCGTACCGCCTCCGAGGACGACCCGCGGTCTCTCGGCGAGCTGCGCGCCGCCGGTCTGCTGGCGCTGAGTCGGGGGTGGGCCTGCCTGCCCGACGTCGACGGTGAACACCCCGGAGATCCGGACGGGCAGACCGCTGCCCGCCGGGTGACCATCTACGCGTACGACGATGGCAGTGCGGACAACCGGGGCCTCACGCTGGCCCGGTACGGTCCGATCACCGGTCACACCGCTGACGAGCTGGAGCGCAGCGCTCGTCGCCGGATCGACTCACTGGCAGACCTCGCGGCCCCCGACTCCGATGCCGCCCGGCGGTACGCGCCCTCCGAGGCGGTGTCACGCTTCTGCAAGGGCCGTGACGGCACCTGTGTCTTCCCCGGTTGTCAGACGCCCGCGGAGAAGACCGACCTGGACCACATCATCCCGTTCGACCACGGGAACCCGGAGTGCGGCGGCCACACCACGTCCGACGATCTCGGCTCCCTCTGCCGCTTCCACCACCGACTCAAGACCGACGGCATCTGGGCCTACTACCGGGACACTGACGGGGCCTACGTCTGGCTCCACGGACCCCATCACCCGGCGGCCGATCCGGCGACGCGCATCACTACGGTCCCCGGTGGACCACTGGCCGCGCTCGCCGCGCCACGCCACCCGGAGTCCAGTCGTCGGCAGCAGGAGGCGGCCGAAACCGGTAGGACCGGCGAGGGCTCGCCGGTGTCGCGGAAGCGACCCCATCTGCGTCACCGCCGCGCGGCGGAGCGCAGCAGGCTGCGGGCCCAGGCTCACCACCGTCGACAGGAGGACCGTACCGGGCGCCCGTCGCGCTCCGCACCGCCGGAGGATGACCGGCCCCAGCAGGACCAGCCGCGGTCCTCGGCGATCGACGATGAGCCACCGTTCTGATGGCGGGGCCGTCAATAGCGGGGGCTCGTCGGATACCAACCGTCGTCGGGGCGGTGCGGGCCGATCGACCGGACCTCGCGGAACTCGAAGCCCGCGAAGTCGTCCGCGAGGTGGTCCCAGTTCTCGCGGGTGATCGCGGTGGTGATCGCCCCCGCGATACGACCGACACCACCGTAGATGCCGGACAACTGGTTGCCGGTGACGCCCATGGACGTGCGCGCGCCGGTCGAGAAGTGGTGCAGTCTGGCCACCCATGGCGCGGAGCCCGGTCGGCGTTCGGTGAACTCGAAACCCGGTCCCAGGTAGGGGTTGCGTCCCGCCGGGTGTTCGGAGGCGTAGTCGTGCACGTCGGCCCAGAGGGCGATGTCGTCGACGAACTCCGAGAGTTCCGGCCGCAGTCGCAGATCGACCTCGTACCCGGTCGCGGCGATCACCACATCGGCGTGGAATCGGCCGCCGGGGGTGTCGATCGCGAGTTCGGTCCCGCCGGCGCCGTCGTCTACCACCGCGACCGAGTCCCAGCCGCAGCCGGTGTGCAGGGCGAAGTCGGGGTGGGCGAAGCACCGCCACACCGTGTGCTGGGTCGGCGGCTGCGGCAAGCCCCCACTCAGGAGGGTGAAGTCCCACTTCGCACGATCGTCGAGGTCGTAGAAGCGTTCCTGCATGCCGGGGAACTCCATCCACCGCAGCGGGTTGGAGTCCGGGACGGTGTCGCGTCGCACGAACACCTCAGCTCGCGCGGCGCCGTGGTCGAGGGCGGTGGCGGCGTTGTCGAACCCGGAGGCTCCGCCGCCCAGGACGGCGACCCGCCGGCCGCGCAGGGCCTCGAAGTCGATCGGGTCCTCGGTGTGGAACCAGCGCTCGCGCGGCAGCGAGCGGACCATCTCCGGGACCCGCTGCCCGCCGCCGCCGCTGAGGCCGAGAGCGAACACGATCCGCCGGGCGGTCAGTGTCTGAGTGGCCCCGTCGGCCGCGGTCACCTCCACGACGAAGGGCCCATCCGCCGTGGCGGGTCGGTGCACGGCCGTCACTCGCGTCTCGTGGCGGACCCCGATCCCCGCCGCCGCGCGGTACCAGCGCAGGTAGTCGTTCCAGTCCAGGCGCGGCACGAGGTCGATCTCCTGCCACGCCTGCTCGCCGTAGACCGCCTCGAACCAGCGGCGTACGTGCAGCGACGGGACGTCGAATTCGATGCCGCGCATGTGCTTGGGGCTGCGCAGGGTGTGCATGCGTGCGTACCGGTCCCAGCAGCCCACCCGGTCGGCGGGCCCGTCGTCCACCACCAGGACCCGGTCGATCCGTTGACGGCCGAGAGCGAAGGCGGTGCCGAGCCCGGCCTGACCGCCCCCGATGACGAGCACGTCGAGTTGCGCGGAGCCGGGTTCGCGCGGGATCCAATCCCGGGCGTGGCTCGTGGTGGCGATGTCCTCGCGGACGCGCGCGGTCAGCGCCGCGAGCCTGGCGTCGGCGTCGGCCAGGCGGCGCGGGCC
>NZ_JAALDT010000002.1:0-4026 GCF_014144995.1 Dietzia sp. DQ11-71
AGGGCGACGGTGGTCCGGGGCAGCCCCGCCAGTCTCGCCAGGGCGTCCGCGGCACCGGGGGCGGGCACGGCCTTCGTGGGGTCGTCGACGAACGGGGCGAGCGTGCCGTCGTAGTCGCACGCCACCACGAGGGTGGGGGCGTCGGCGGCGCGGCGCAGCGCCTCGTCCAGGGTCTCGGCGGTGGTCATGGACGTCAGGATAAGCGCGCCGCCCGGACCCGGGCACCGCGAAAGCGCCCGGCGCGTCATGTGACGCGTGTTACGTTAAGGAGACTCAAAGGCTGAAGTCGGGCGTCGGAACGACGTACCGGTGAGCGCAGAGGATCGGGCACCGGGTGCGCCCAGTGTCCGACCGCGACCGGAAGGTGAGAAGACCATGGCACCATCAGTGCTGAGGACATCCGTACGCCGTCGTCCGATGAGCGTGATCGCCGCCGCCGCGGTGATCGGCCTGGGGCTCACGGGCTGTACATCGACGAATTCCGACGACGACTCGAGCCTGCTGGAGACCCTGCAGGACCGCGGCAGCGTGACGGTCGGCTTCGCCGGCGAGGCGCCCTACTCGTTCCAGGAGAACGGCGAGCTCACCGGCGCCACGGTCGCCCTCCACCGCGAGATCTTCGGGAATCTGGGCATCGACACCGTCGAGGGCGTGAACGCGGACTTCGGTGCCCTCATCCCCGGCCTCCAGGCCAACCGCTTCGATGTGGTGAGCGCGGGCATGTCGATCCTCCCGGAGCGCTGCGAGCAGGCCGCGTTCAGCGAACCGGAGTTCAACTACACCACCGCCCTCATGGTCGAGGAGGGCAACCCGATGAACCTGACCGACATGCAGTCCGTGGCCGAGAGTGGAGCGCGGCTCGCCACGATGACGGGCGCGATCGAGTCCGACTACGCCTCCGAGCTGGGTATCGAGAGCATGCAGGTCGCGACCCCCCAAGACGGGATGGACGCGGTCACCTCCGGGCGCGCCGACGTCTTCGCCCTGACCGGCATCTCGCTGAACTGGATGAAGAACAACAACCCCGACGCCCCCGTCGAGGTGACCGAGTCGTTCGTCGCGGAGATCAACGGCGAGCCGCAGGTCGGCGCGGGCGGTACCGTGTTCCGCACCGACGACCAGGAGCTCCTCGACGCCTACAACGAGGAACTGGCCAAGATCACCTCCGATCCGGAGAAGTACCTCTCCATCGTGGGTGAGTTCGGGTTCACCGAGGGGGAGCTCCCCGACCCCGCGCTGACGACCGCCGACCTCTGCGCCGGCGAGTGACGGTGCACGGAGTCCGGTGACGAACGACCGTGGAAAGTAACATCGAGGCCTTCCTGGAGGCGTGGCCCCGCTTCCAGGACGGCATCGTCACCACCATCTATCTGACACTGGGCGGTGCGGCGCTGGGCTTCGCCATGGCGCTGGTCCTCGGCGTGGCGGCCGGGTCCCGCCTCATGGTGATCCGCGGGGTGTCGAGGACGATCGTCGAGTTCTTCCGGGGCACCTCGTTGCTGGTGCAGCTGTTCTGGCTGTTCTTCGTGCTGCCGCTGCTCGGCTACGAACTCGATCCGCTCTTCTGCGGGATCCTGGCGCTGGGACTCAACTACGGCGCGTACGCCGCCGAGGTGGTCCGTGGTTCGCTGGCCGCCGTCCCGACCCCGCAGAAGGAGGCCGCGGTCGCCCTCAACTTCTCGCCCTGGCATCGCATGTCCAAGGTCGTCTTCCCGCAGGCGTGGGTGCAGATGATCCCGCCGCTGAACAACCTCCTGGTCCAGCTCCTCAAGGGGAGTGCCCTGGCCAGCTTCATCCTGCTGCAGGACCTGACCTTCCACATCGGGGAGCTGCGCCGGGTGACCGGCGATACGGTGTTCGCCTTCGGCGTCGGACTGATCCTCTACTTCGTCATCGCGTACGTCCTCACCCTGTTCATGAATCTCCTCGAGGTCCGGGCGAAGTCCCGCCTGGGGGCGGGGCCGTCGCTCCGTGAGGTGCTCAGCTTGCGACCCGAACGGGTCAACGAGGCAGTGGGGGTGGGCCGATGAGCGTCGACTGGAGCTGGGAACGCGCCATCGAGAGCATCCCGATCCTGCTGGAGGGGTTCCGGATCACGCTGCTGGCCACCGTCGTCGGCTTCCTCATCGCCGCGGTGCTGGGACTGCTCGTCGCGATGGTGCGTCGCGCCGCGCCCGCCGTGATCACCGTGCCCCTGCGCCTGGTCACCGAGTTCATCCGCCTGACCCCTCTCGTCGTCCAACTGTTGTTCGCGTACTTCCTGCTGCCGCAGTTCACCGCGCTGCAGATCGGCATCGCCGTGATCGGCGTGCACTACGCGACCTACATGGCGGAGGTGTACCGCGCGGGCATCGACGCGGTCCCGACCGGGCAGTGGGAGGCCGCCCGGGCGCTGTCACTCCCCGCGGGGCGCACGTGGCGCGCCGTCGTCCTGCCCCAGGCGATCCGCAACACGGTCCCGGCGCTCGGCAACTACGCGATCTCCCTGTTCAAGGACACCCCGTTCCTGTTCGCGATCACGGTGGTGGAGATGGTGACCGCCGCGCAGCAGTACGGCGCCCGCAACTTCCAGTACCTCGAGCCCATCACCCTCGCCGGGGTGATCTTCCTGCTCGCGAGCTACCCGACCTCGATCCTCATCCGGAGACTGGAGAAGTCCCTTGTCTACTGACCCCAGCACGCCGACGCGGCCGAGCACGCCGACAGGCGGCGAGTCGCCGATGGTGGTGTTCGAGAAGGTGGTCAAGCAGTTCGGCGACCACGTGGTCCTGGACCACCTCGACTTCACCGTGCGGCGGGGCGAGCGGGTCGCGCTGATCGGCCCCAGCGGGTCGGGCAAGACGACGATCCTGCGCCTGCTGATGACCCTCGAGGAGGCGAACGACGGCGTGATCTGGGTGGAGGGCGAACCCCTGACCCACCAGTTCAAGGGCGACACGCTGGTCAAGGCCTCCCAGAAGCACCTGCGCGCCGTCCGCTCGAAGATCGGGATGGTGTTCCAGCAGTTCAACCTGTTCCCCAACATGACGGTGCTCGAGAACATCACCGAGGCGCAGATCCACGTCCTGGGGCGGTCCAAGGGGGAGGCGGTGGAGCGGGCACGTGAGCTCCTCGACACGGTCGGTCTCGCGGACAAGGAGAACGCCCACCCGACCACGCTGTCGGGCGGGCAGCAGCAGCGGGTCGCCATCGCCCGGGCGCTGGCGATGGATCCCGATATCCTGCTCCTCGACGAGGTCACCTCGGCTCTCGATCCCGAGCTTGTCGCCGACGTGCTCGGGGTGCTGCGGATGATCGCCGAGTCCACCGACATCACGATGCTCATCGTGACCCACGAGATGGGGTTCGCCCGCGACGTGGCCGACCGCGTGCTGGTGTTCGATCAGGGCAAGATCGTGGAGGAGGGCACCCCCGAGGCCATCTTCACCGATCCCAAGCAGGACCGGACACGCACGTTCCTCAAGGCCGTCCTCGAACGGTGACCCGCCCCGTGTGGCGTGACGCTTGACCGTGACCCGGCCGCCTGTAGGATTGTCGACAATCAGACGGTTCCATGGAAGGCGCGCCGATGACCCTGTCGCACACGGCCCTCGAACTGGCCGACGGCTACCGCCGGGGCGAACTCTCCCCGGTCGATGCCGCCGAGGAGGTGCTCACCGCGATCGATCGGGTCGACGGCGAGATCAACGCCTTCTGTCACGTCGATCGTGACGCGACGCTGACGGCCGCGCGGTCGTCCGAGGAGCGGTACCACCGTGGTGAACCGCTGAGCCCGCTCGACGGCGTCCCCACCACGATCAAGGACATCTTCTACACCCGCGGCGTCCCGACGCTCCGGGGTTCCCGCCTCCTGGCCGACAAGCCCGGTGCGTCCGATCCCGCCTCGTGGCCCGACGACGCCCCTGTCACCTCGGCGGTCGGCGAGGCCGGGTGCGTGGTGATAGGCAAGACCACCACCCCGGAGTTCGCGTGGAAGGGGGTCACGGACAACACGCTCACCGGGATCACCCGTAATCCGCACGACCC
>NZ_JAALDT010000300.1:0-1988 GCF_014144995.1 Dietzia sp. DQ11-71
GCCAATTCCAGGACGCGATCCCGCAACTGCGGCGGGGGCGCGGTGTCGAGCCCGGCGTCGGCGACGATGCCGGCGACGACCTCACGCGTCGAGGCGATGTGCGCCAGCATGGACGACTTCTCCTCGGCCGATGCGCTGACCAGCGCCATCTCGACGGCTTCGGCCTCGTCATCGTCCAGGGCGTCCAGGGCGTAGAGGTCGAGGTCCTCGGGACGGACGCTGCCCAGGTCCGACGGATGATCGTGGTGCCGAATGCTCACGACAGCTCACCTCCCAGGCAGTTCTTCAGGCGACGGAGACCGTCGCGGATTCTCGATTTGATCGTCGGTAGCGCGGTGCCGAGACGGTCGGCGACCTCGCGGTACGTCTGTCCGGAGAAGTAGGCCATCTCGATGGACTCGCGCTGGTTGTCCGTGAGGGTCCCCAGGCATCTGCGGACCTCCGCGGCGTCCTCGTCACGGGAGAGCTGTTCGGTGACCTGCTCCGCGATGTCGCCGGACCGGGTGAAGTCCGCCGCCGCGTCCATCTCGTCGCGCCGCGCGGCGGACGTCTCCGAACGAACCCGGTCCACCGCCCGACGGTGCGTGATGGTCAGCACCCAGGACTGCACCGATCCCAGACTCGGCCGGTAGTCGGCAGCCTGCTTCCAGACCTGGAGGAAGACCTCCTGCACGGTCTCCTCGGCGTACCCCGGGTCCCGCAGGACCCTCAGGGCCAGGCCGTAGACGCGCGGGGACATGAGGTCGTAGAAGCGACCGAAGGCCTGGAGGTCACCGGAGGCGGCGAGCTCGAGCAGGCGCCCCGGGTCGGTCAGTGGCGGGGCGACTGGCTCGGACACGGTCACCAGTCTAGGGCCAATCCGGTCCGGGTCGCGGGGCGGCCGTGTTCCCGGTGTGGGGATCTCTACGAGGGTCATGCCGTCGCCACCCGGAACGTCCGGTTGTGCCAACCCGTGGCGCCGCTCGGGACGGGCTCCCGCCGCTCCTCGGGCTGTACCCGACCGGCCCCGTCCGTCGCGCGGACGTGCAGGGTGTGCAGGCCGGGCTCGGCGTCCCAGGTCCACGACCACATCCGCCAGGTGTCGACCGAGTACTCCTCGGACAGTTGCGCCTCGCGCCACGGACCGTCGTCCACCCGGACCTCGACCCGCTCGATACCGCGACGCTGCGCCCAGGCGGTGCCCGCCACCACGACCGGCCCGGGCGGCACCTCGGCGAGCGGCGCGGGCCGGTCGATGCGGCTGGCCGTCCGGATCGGACCCCGCTCCGCCCACCCGCGATCCGTCCAGTACGCACTGGCCCGGTCGAATCGGGTGACCTCCCAGTCCACGACCCACTTGGTCGCCGAGACGTACCCGTAGAGCCCCGGCACCACCTGACGGACCGGGTACCCGTGCTCGAACGGCAGTGGTTCGCCGTTCATCCCCACGGCCAGCAGGGCGTCGCGGCCGTCGGTCAGTGCTTCGAGCGGGGTGCCGGCGGTCCAGCCGTCGACCGACGTCGACAGCAGCATGTCGGCGTCCGGCAGGGGCCCGGCCTCGGCGAGCAGGTCAGCGATGGAGAAGCCGGTCCAGCTCGCGGTGCCGACCAGGTCGCCACCGACCTCGTTGGACACGCAGGTCATGGTGATGATGCGCTCGCGGGTCTCCCTGTCGATCAGCGATTGCCAGTCGAGCTCGATCTCGCGCTCCACCATCCCGTGGATGCGCAGTCGCCAGTCGGCGGCCCTCAGCGAAGGGACCCGCAGAGCGGTGTCGATCCGATAGAACTCGTCGTTGTCGGTGAGGAACGGGGTCACGCCGGGCGCGTCCGGGGCCACACCTGTCGGCACGGCAGGCGCCGCGTTCCGCGCGAGGACCCGGGGCAACCGCAATCCGGTGCGTTCGGCCACCGCCTCGGCGGCTCGGCGGGTCAGGGCCATTCCCGTGGCACCGGCCGCGGCGATGACGGCCGCGGCCGACCCGGCCAGGACCAGGAAGCGTCGACGGT
>NZ_JAALDT010000301.1:0-1920 GCF_014144995.1 Dietzia sp. DQ11-71
CGGGGAACCGGCCGATCCTGGCGGCCTGGTCCAGGTCCCGCAGCATCTCGCCGGCGTCGGCGTAGCGGTCCTCACGGCTGCGTCGCGTGGCGCGCAGGATCAGGTGGTCGAGGTCCTCGGCCACGGTGTCGGACTGGTCGGAGGGGGCCGGCACGTCGGTGTCGAGGCGACGGTAGGCCACGGCGATGGTGTTGTCACCGCTGAACGGTGGCTCCCCGGTGAGCATCTCGTAGGCGAGAACGCCGAGGGAGTACAGGTCGGACCGGGCGTCGGTGTCGGCGCCGGAGATCTGTTCGGGGGACAGGTAGGCCGCCGTGCCCATCACCACGCTGCTCGAGGTGGCGCGGGACTCGGCCACCGCCCGGACCAGGCCGAAGTCGGCGAGTTTGACCGCGCCGCTGCCGGAGATCAGCACGTTCTCGGGCTTGATGTCGCGGTGCACCAGCCCGGCCTGGTGGGCCTCCCGCAGGGCGCCGAGGAGCGGACGCAGGACGGCGGCCACGGCGTACGGGGGCATGGGGCCACGCTCGTCGAGCAGCTCCCGCAACGTGCCTCCGGGCACGAGTTCCATCACGAGGAACGCCGTGTCGGCCTCGACGCCCTGGTCGAAGACCTGGACGATGCCGGAATCCGACAGTCGGGCCACCGACCTGGCCTCGAGGGTGAAGCGGTCCACGAACGCCTTGTCCCCGGCGAGGGTCGGATCGAGCAGCTTGACGGCGACGTGGCGGTCCAACCGCTCGTCGGTGGCCAGGTGGACGGTGGACATCCCGCCGCGGGCGATGACGGCGTCGAGCCGGTATCGCCCGTCGAGCAGTGTCCCTGGGCCGGGGGGCTTCCCGTCGTAAGTGCTCATGTCGTCCATTCTGCCCCTCCCGTCCCGTCCGCGGTACGTCCCTAGCGGACGGGGTCCGTAGCCCGACGCCGTCGGCCGCGCCGGCACCGCCGGTGGGGCCCGGGCGCACCCGTGGGACTAACCTGGGTGGCGTGAGTACTGTTCCGCACGCCGACGACGTCCTGCCCGCCGACGTCGAGACCATCAACCTCCCCGCGGTGTCCGAGCGCCTGGGCATCCCCGTGACCCGCGTGCACGATCTCCTGCGCGACGGGACCCTGCTCGCCGTGCGGCGAGCGGGCATCGTGGTGGTGCCGGCGACCTTCCTGGATGACGACGACGAGGTCGTGCGCTTCCTGCCCGGACTGGTCGCGGTCCTGAGGGACGGCGGCTACCGGGACGAGGAGATCCTGCGGTGGCTGTTCGCCGAGGACGACAGCCTGCCCGGCCGGCCGGCCGACGCGCTACACGGTCACCGCGCCCGCGAGGTCATGCGGCGCGCCCAGGCGATGGCGTTCTGACCCCGGCGGTCGCGCGCCGCCACCACCAGACCGCGGCGAGGGATGCCGCGAGGGCCGCCCCGACGAGCGCGGGGCTGTAGAGGCTGGTCGACCCGTTGGGTCCGATCGCCATCACGAGGAAGACGGTCACCGCCACGGCGGCCGTGGTGGCGCGTCGACCGGGTCGGGCGGCGACCCAGAACGCCGCCACCCACACGTAATACCAGGGCCAGGCCAGCGAGTTGAGCACCACGAAGGCCAGCAGCGCGACCATGATGCCGCGGAGCGCCGAGCGGGTGTCACGCCGGTGGAGCCACCACACCACGACGAGGGTGACCCCCAGGACCACGCGTCCGACGCGGCGGGCGACCGCCAGGACGTCCTCGAATCCGGGGGTGTCGACCACGGCGTGGACCAGGTGCGCCGCGGCGGTGGGCGCGCTGAGGTAGTTGATGACCCGGTCGGAGACGGAGATCGCGTCCAGCCAGCCGAACCCGGTGCCCGAGGCGAGGGTCGCCAGGGCGAACGCGACGGCGGCGGCCCCCGCCGCGGCCCCGGTGTCGACGAGGGCGCCGAGGAGGGGGC
>NZ_JAALDT010000302.1:0-1390 GCF_014144995.1 Dietzia sp. DQ11-71
ACTGGACCTGGGCGCGACTGCTCGAGCCGGACAAGCCCACCTGGAATCTCGAGCCGTGGCGGCCGGTGGTCTCGCCAGAGCGCATGCTGGCCGAGGGGTGCAACCCGGGAGGGCCGGAGGTGTGAGGGCGATCCGCCGCGCCACCGTGGCCGACGCCGCCGGTTGTCTGGACGTGTACGCGCCGTACGTCCGCGAGACCACGGCGACGTTCGAGACCGAGGTGCCGCCGGTCGACGAGTTCGCGGCGCGGATCGACCGGGCACTGGCGGGGTACGACTGGCTGGTGGCCGAGCTCGACGGCCGGATCGTCGGGTACGCCTACGCCGGGCCGGTCAAGGACCGCGCGGCGTACCGCTGGTCATGCGAGGTGAGCGTCTACGTCGATCCGGGCGCGCACGGCCTCGGGTTGGGGCGGTCGCTGTACCGGGAGCTGTTCGCCCGGCTCGAGGCGGCCGGGTTCCGCCGACTGCTGGCGATCGTGACCCTTCCCAACGAGCCGAGTGTGGCTCTACACCTAGCCATGGGGTTCCGCGAGGCGGGCCAGCTGGAACGGATCGGGTTCAAGCACGGGCGGTGGCTCGACGTGGGGTGGCTGCAGGCCGACCTGGGACCGGAGTCCGGCGCGCCGCCCCACTGACCTGCTCGTGGTCTGCCTCGACCTGCCCGCCCGGCCCAGTGCGACCGGCGGCCGGGGTGGCGCGGCGGACCAGCCCGGCGCACAGCTCGTCGAGCCAACCCCCCACCGACCCGCGGGCGGCTTCGGTGCCCGGATAGCGGCAGCGCACGTGCAGCCCCGAACCGCTGACCACGAACCACACCATCACCCCGTCGGTCCGGATCGCGGCCGACACGTGCTGCGGGCTGAGGCTCAGGTCCACGTCAACCGGCAGGCGGCGGTGGTCGAGCCACGAGATCGCGAACATCCCCGGGGTGTGCGGCATCCCGCCGTACGGGGCGAGTATCGGCCCCAGTGCGTGCGAACCGAGGTCGACGGCCTCGCGCACGGCCACCGCGCACGCGGCCGGGTCGGGGTCGTCGCACTCGATCACGGAGTTGGTGATGAACCACCCCACCGAGTCGTTCCAGCGGGCGGTGCGCACATCGTGGCGGGAGTGCACCGGCAGGACCGCGCGCAGGCCCACCCCGGCGCGGCGGTGGAGTACGGCCGTCATCTCGGCGATCGCCAGCGAGATCATGCGTACTCCGCCGGCGGCGGCCGCCTCATCCAGGGCGGCGACCCCGGCCGGGTCGAGCACGTCGCGCACCTCGACCACCTCCTCGCGCGGGGTGGAGATGTCGCCCAGGTCGAGCGGGAATACCGGCATCTCACCGCCGCCGCGGGCCAGGATCGCGGCCCAGCGTCGGTGCACCTCGTCCGGCGCGGGCGGGC
>NZ_JAALDT010000303.1:0-4517 GCF_014144995.1 Dietzia sp. DQ11-71
GCCCGGACACTCCCCCGTGACCCGCGCTCATCTCGCTGCGCAGCAGCACCGGCCGGTCCGCCGAGTTGGCCGACGGGGACACCGCCCGCAGCCTGGCCACCCACTTGGCGGGCTCCACGTACAGCACCCGGGTGTCGTTGAGCGAGGTCACCGCGAGGATGGCCGGATAGTCCTTGGCCTCGATGTTCTCGTACGGGGCGTACGAGGCCATGTAGTCGTAGACCTCCTCGGAGTGCAGCGGATCGCCCCACTCGTCCCACTCGATCACCGTCAGCGGCAGCTCCGGCATGAGGATCGAGGTGAGCGGGTCGACGAACGGCACCACGGCCTGGATGCCCACGAACAACTCGGGGGCCAGGTTCGCGACCGCCCCCATCAGTAGTCCACCGGCACTGCCGCCCTCGGCGACCAGCCGGTCCGGGGAGGTGAGCCCGGAGTCGACCAGGTGTCGCGCACAGTCGACGAAGTCGGTAAAGGTGTTGCGCTTCGTGTGCGTCTTGCCGTTCTCGTACCAGAGCCGACCCATCTCACCGCCGCCCCGCACGTGCGCCACGGCGAAGGCCATCCCCCGGTCGAGCAGCGAGAGCCTCGCCACCGAGAACGCGGGATCGATACTGGTCTCGTACGAGCCGTAGCCGTACAGCAGCGTCGGCACCTGCTCGCCGGCATCGACGCGGGCGGCGGTGCCGGTGGACATCACCAGCGAGATCGGCACCCGGGTGCCGTCCGCGGCCGTCGCCCAGTCGCGTCGCTGGACGTAGCCGCTCGGGTCGTACCCGCCGAGCACCTCCTGCTCACGCAGCAGCGTCCGCTCCCCCGAGGCGAGGTCGAGCGAGTAGACCCGGCCCGGCGTGACGAACGAACCGAAGCCGAACCGCAGGACCGGCGAGTCCCACTCCGGGTTGGACCCCGGACCGGAGGTGTACAGCTCCTCGTCGAACTCGACGGGCTCGAACCGCCCGTACGCCTCGACTCCCGCCGTGGACCCCTGCTCGAGCGGCATCAGCGCGAACCGCGGCAGCGCCGCTTCGCGGTACCCCAGCACCAGCACGCGCGCGAAGGCGTCCACGCCCTCCACCCGGACGTCGTCGCGGTGGGCCACCAGCGTGCGCAGATCCCGCAGCTCGCCCTCGATCGGACCGACAGGCGCCTCGACCACCTCGTAGTTCGGGGCGCCGTCGTTGTGGGTGATGATGAACCGGTCCTCGCCACCGACGACCGCGTGCTCGACGTCGTACTCGACGCCCTCCTGCCGCGGCCGGACGCACCAGAACTCGCCGGCGGGATCGTTCGAGTCCAGGCACCACACCTCGGTGGTGATCTTGGACCCCGCCGCTATCTGCAGGAACTTCTCGCTGCGTGTCTCGCCGACCCCGATCCAGTAGGACTCGTCGGGCTCGTGGAAGACCTTGTCGTCGTCGTCCCTCGTCGTGCCCAGCCGGTGACGCCACACCGTGTCCGGTCGCCAGGCGTCATCGACGGTGACGTAGAAGACGTACCGGCCATCGCGGGACCAGGTCACGCCGGCGGCGATCCCGGAGATCTCCTCGTCCGGGGCCGTGTAGTCCGGGTCGAGCGAGCGGAAGCGCAGCGTGTACCGCTCGTCGCCCTCGGTATCGGTGGCCCACGCCAGTGCGCGGCCGTCGTGGCTGACCGAGAACGCGCCCAGCGCGAAGTAGTCGTGACCCTCCGCCTCGGCGTTTCCGTCGAGGAGCAACTGCTCACCCGGCAACTCCACGCCCGGGGAGACCTCGGGCGGAACCCAGCCCGCAGGGTCCGACGGGTCGTCGACGAACTGCTGCGGGACCGGGACCCGACAGTGCCTGGCGTACGAGCGGCCCTCCTCGGTGCGCGAGAAGTACCACCAGCCGCTGGCGCGCACCGGAACCGACATGTCGGTCTCCTTGACGCGCGAGCGGATCTCCTCGTAGACCTCGTCCTCCAGGGGTTTGAGGTCGGCGGTCATCGCATCGGTGTAGGCGTTCTCCGCCTCGAGGTAGGCACGGGTCGCGGGAGCGTCCTTGTCGCGCAACCACTCGTAGTCGTCGACGAAGACGCGGCCGTGGTGCTCGCGACGGAAGGGACGGCGCTCGGCCTGCGGCGGCGTGGGCGTCTGCCCCGTGGTGGTGGCTGTGGTGGCGGTCGCGGCGGCGGCGGTGTCGGTGGCTGCGGTGTCGGTGTCGGTCGTCTCGGTGGAGCTCACGCTGCGTCGCCCCCGATCCAGTCGGCGAACGAGCGGCCCGAGATGCGCTCGTAGGCCTCGATGTAGCGCGCCCGGGTCGCGTCCACGACCTCCTGCGGCAGAGCCGGTGGCGGGGTGTCGGCATCGGAGTTCCAGCCCGCCTCCGGGCCCGTCAACCAGTTCCGCACGTACTGCTTGTCGAAGCTCGGTTGCACACGGCCCGGCGAATACTCGTCAGCGGGCCAGTAGCGCGATGAGTCCGGGGTGAGCACCTCGTCGGCCAGGATCAGCTCCCCGTCGACCAGGCCGAACTCGAACTTGGTGTCGGCCAGCAGCACTCCGCGCTCGGCCGCCATCTCCGCGGCCCGCGCGTAGACGTCCAGCGTCGCCGTACGCAGCTGCTCGGCCAGCTCGGCCCCGACGATCCCGGTGAGCTGATCGAACGAGATGTTCTCGTCGTGATCCCCCACCGCCGCCTTGGTGGCCGGGGTGAAGATCGGCTCGGGCAGTCGGCTGGCCTCGACCAGGCCCCCGGGCAGCTCGATGCCACACACGGTCCCCGACTCCCGGTACTCGGTCATCCCCGACCCGGTCAGGTAACCGCGGGCCACACACTCGGCCGGAACCATGTCGAGTCGACGGACCACCATCGCGCGGCCGAGCACCTCGAGCGGGATGCGCTCGTCGTCCAGCGTCCCGGCCAGGTGGTTGGGCACGTCGAGGGCGTCGAAGAAGTAGGCGCTCATCGCGGTGAGCACGCGGCCCTTGTCCGGGATGGGCGTGCCGAGGACGTGGTCGTAGGCGGAGATGCGGTCGGTGGCCACCAGGAGGAGCGTCTCACCGTCGATCTCGTACAGCTCGCGGACCTTTCCGGAGACGAGATGGCGGTAAGAGGAGAGATCGGGTCGCATGACGGCCAGCGTAGCCGGACGCCCACGTCCCGAGTCGAGACCGTCGGCCCCCACCCGTGGTTGGTCGGACTCAGCCCAGTCGGGCCTCGAGCCACTCCCCCAACGCCGCGTACGCGTCCTCGGCGCACAGGTCGTTGAACAGCTCGTGGAGGCCGCCCTCGAACTCCCGGTAGGTGATCTCCGGGCGCGGGTCGTGGTCCGAACCGGCGATCTGCGCGAAGCGCCGCGCGCCCGACGGGTAGGTGATGGTGTCGGCCGAGCCGTTGAGGATCAGCGTCGGCAACCGCAGTGCCGGCGACCGCTCGATGAACTTGAGGCCGCCGGCGAGCATCGTCCCCGCCGTCACCGCGGGCACGCCCTTGTGGTGGACCAGCGGATCCGAGGTGTAGTCCTCGACGTACTCGGGCACTCGGGAGATGTCGTGCGGGTCGAGCTTCTCCACCGGCAGGAACGGCAGGAGACGAGCGATCACGGGCGCCGCCACGCGCAGCGGTGCCGGTGTCCCCTCGCCCACGACGAGCCCGGGCGAGGAGAGGATGAGGCCCTTGAGGTCCCACGGCCGCCGGAGCGCGGACTCCCCCGCGATCAACCCGCCCATCGAATGCCCCATCAGCAGCCGGGGCAGGGACTCGGCCCCGCCGCCCTCGGCGGACCGGCTCCACTCCACCACCGCGTCACGCACCGCGAGGTTGTCGCGGATGTGCGTCTCTATCGACACCTTGGCGCGGGGCCCGGGAGCCGTGCCGTGGCCGCGCAGATCGTAGGAGGCAACACTGATCCCCCGGTCGGTGAGGAAGCGGATCGTCCGCCCGTACCGGCCGGAGTGCTCGGCGAAGCCGTGCACGAGCAGCAGCAACGCCCGGGGCTGGTCAGCGTGGTGCAGGGTCGCCTGCAGGCCGGAGGTGCCGGGGACGGGGATGGGGGTCTGGCGCATGCTGCACAGACTAGTGCCAGCCCGCCCGGGGCCGAGGCCGATCGCCTGGGGCCGATCGGGCAAAGGCCTCAGATCCCGAGCTGGTCCAAGATGAGGCTGCCGGCGCCGAGCGGCATCAGAAAGAACGCGATCGGAACGTAGAACTGCTGCATGAACGCCCCCGGGTCGATCCCGACGGCCGAACTGGCGGTGGCGAACCCGGCCTGGATCATCCCGAACACGTCGTACAGTGCGCCCCCGAGGGAGCCGCTGGGCCTCGTGACCATGCTGTGGTCCTTCCCTGTCACTCGGCGACGGGAGGGCCCCGCCTCCGTCGGTGTACAGGACTTATCGGGCGGGGGGCCCGGCGAGTTACGGACAGGCTGTCAGAGGATCGAACCCGGCGCGTAGCCGGCCGCCTCCGGGTGGCGGGCCACGAGCGCCTCGACGCGGGCGGCGACCGCGTCGACCTGGTCGCCGGCAGCGCCGACGAACGCGGCACGATCCGCGA
>NZ_JAALDT010000304.1:0-9069 GCF_014144995.1 Dietzia sp. DQ11-71
GCGCGCCCACCGCCGCGACGGTGCCGCCGCCGACCACGGCGAGCGCGGCCAGGGCGCCACCGAGGGCGAGGGAGCGGGAACGGGGGGCGGTGCGGTGGATGCGTCGCTGGAACATGAGGTCACCTTGTCGTCCGGGAGCTGGGCACGACCGGGTCCGGCCCAGTCACACACGTACCATACGTCACATCAGTCACATGGGCCACAGGCCGGACGCCGTGTCGGACGGGGTCTCCACAACCGGGATCCCTACACTCACCTCCGGACGCACGCCGCGACGGAAGGACACACGTGACCCCACCCCCCGAGATCGCGATCCGGGCCCACGGCCTGCGCAAGACCTATTCCCACGGGCGGGTGCGGGTACGCGCACTGGACGGCGTGGACGTGGCGATCGACAAGGGGCGCTGGACCGCGGTGATGGGCCCGTCCGGCAGCGGCAAGTCCACCCTCATGCACTGCCTGGCCGGCCTGGACACCCCCGACCACGGCACGGTGTCGATCGGATCGATCGAGATCACCCGCCTGGGTGACGCGGGGCGGACCCGGCTGCGGCGCACCCGCGTCGGCTTCGTGTTCCAGTCCTTCAATCTCGTACCGGCGCTCTCGGTGCGCGAGAACATCGTGCTCCCCGTACGGATGGCGTTCCGTCGTCCGGATCGGTCGCGCCTCGACTCGCTGGTCGGCGAGCTGGGGATCGGCGACCTGCTGAAGCGGCGTCCACACGAGTTGTCCGGAGGCCAGCAGCAGCGGGTGGCGATCGCCCGCGCCCTGCTGCCGCGCCCGGACGTGGTGTTCGCCGACGAGCCGACCGGCAACCTCGACTCCGAGTCCGGCGAATCGGTGCTCGGCCTGCTCGGCGCGTGTGTCCGCGAGGCCGGCCAGACCGTCGTCATGGTCACCCACGACGCGCACGCCGCCGCACACACCGACACCGTGCTGATGCTCGCGGACGGACGGATCGCCGACGAGGTCCCCTCCCCCACCCCCGAGTCAGTCCACACCGCCATGCGTGCACTCACCGGCCGCCGGCCGGCCACCGCGTGAGCCCCCATCTGGTCCTGGGACAGCTCCGCGCGCACGCGGGCCGCTACCTGGGCACCGTCCTGGCGATCGCCGTGGCCGTCGGCTTCGTCCTGGCCTCCGTGGGCGTGCTCCGCACGATGACCGCCAGCGCCGACGCGACCTTCGGGATGCGCTACTCGGATACCGCCGTGCTCGTGCAGAACCTCGGTGACCGCACCTCCGCCGGGACCGACGCCGCGCGCGAGGAGGCCGCCGAGGCCCAGCGGCTCGGCCTGGAGGCCATCGCCGCCACCCCCGGGGTGCGGGCCGTCACCGTGGACGCTCAGACCTACGTGCGGGTCCGCGCCGAGGGACGCGCCCAACAGGTGACGACGACGACGGCGCTCGCCACCGACGACGGTCTGCGCTGGCAACCGCTGGCCGACGGGCGGCTCCCCGCCGCTCCCGGTGAGGTGGCGATCCGCAGTGACGCGGACCTCCCGCTGGGCGCCACGTTCGAGGTGCTGCCGAGCGGCGCCGGTGATCCCGTCCCCGTCACGGTGGTGGGGCTGTTCGACCTTGCAGGGCAACCGGACATGAACTCGGCGTTCCCCCTCTACACCGTCGACGAGCAGGTACAGCAGTGGGCGCCGAACGGGGCCGGGGGCGATATCCGTGTGGCCGGCGACGGCACGGTGTCGGACGAGGCGCTGGCGGCGGAGATCGAGCAGCGCCTGGACCGGATCCCGGGCACGTCCGCCGTCGAGGTGTCCACCGGCGCGGCCGAGGCGGACGCTCTCGCGGAGTCCTTCATCGGCAGCCGCGACGTCTACACCCGGGCCCTGCTGGCCTTCACCGTGCTGGCCGTCGCGGTGGCCGCCCTGGTCATCGGCACGACCTTCGCGGTGGTGTTCGCCGCGCGCGTCCGGGAGACGGCACTGTTGCGCTGCCTGGGCGCCTCGCGGCTGCAGGTGCGACTGTCCGGGATGGCCGAAGCCCTGGTCGTCGGCGCCGTGGCGACCGCCGCGGGGTTGGCGTTGGGTCGGTTCGCGGTCTCACTCGCGGCCCGGGAGGCCCCCCGACTCGGCGTGACGATTCCCCTGCAGGAGGTCAGCGTCCCCGGATCCGCCTATCTGCTCGCCGCCGCGGTGGGCGTGGGCGTCACCCTCGTCACCGCTCTCCCGCCCCTGTGGCGCGCCACCTCCGGCAGCCCACTGGAGGCGCTGCGCCCGGCCGATGTACGGCCCGACCCGTGGTGGCGGCGGCTGGCTATGGTCGCGGTGGGTGCCGTGGTGGGCGCCTTCGGCTGGCACTCGATGTCGGCGGCCGTCGAGGCGGGGGCCGTCGTCGAGGCCGGCGCGTGGGGCGTTCTCGCGTTCCTGGGGATCCTGGCCGTGGTCGCCGGTGCCCTGCCCACCCTGCTCGGGGCGCTCGGCAGCGTAGTGGGAGTGCTGCTCGGCCCGGTGGGTCTGCTCGGCGCACGGAACATCGCCCGCAGTCCGCGCCGCACCGCCGCCACCTCGGCGGCCGTACTGGTGGGCGTGACTCTCACCGCGACGATGGTGACCGGCATCGCCCTGCTCGGACCGGCCATCCAGGCACGGCTCGTCGACCGCGTCCCGCTGGACATCGCCGTGACCGCATCGAGCGGCGACACCCTGCCCGAGGGACTGCCGGGGACGCTGGCGGAGCTCCCGGGCGTGGACGAGTCCCTGGTCGTGACCGACATGTACGCGGAGGGCCCCGGGGGAAAGCGCACGGTCCTCAGGGTCGCCGACCCGGAGCGGGTCGGCGACGTGATGCGCCGCGACGTCGTACTGCCCGGGCCCGGGGAGATCGTGCTCCCGGAGTCCTCCCCCGTGGCCGCCGGTGCCCGCGACGGCGAGACCGTCCGGTTCACCTTCTTCTCCGACGACGACGGTCGCGACCTGGTCGTGCGTCGGACGAGCGATCAGTGGGCCCTGGCCGCGCCCGGGAGCGTGCCCGCCTGGCCCGTGGCGCAGTTGCCCGACGGGTCCCCGTGGCCGGAGGGCGTGGAGGTGCCCACCCAGTTCGTCCCACGCACCGAGGTCTGGCTGCGCATGGATGACTCCCTGGCCGGTCAGCAACTCGAGTCGGCACTGCAGGGCGTGCGTTCCGCCGTCGTGGACGCCGCGCCCGATGCGGCCGTGACCGAGAGCTTCGCCTCCCGCGAGCAGATCGCCACCTCTGTCCGGACCGTCCTCACCTCCAGCTCGTTGTTGCTGGCGGTGGCGGTCGCACTGGCCCTGGTGGGGGTCGCCAACACGCTCACGCTGGCGGTCCGGGAACGGACCCGGGAGATCACCCTGCTCAGAGGCGTCGGGGTCACCCGCTTGGGCGTGTGGCTCATGCTTGTCCTCGAGACCGCGTTGGTGGCCGCCTGCGCCGCAGCCCTGGGCGTGCTGCTGGGGGCGGCCTTCGGCACGGCCGGGGCGGCCGCGCTCACGGGGACCGGTTCCGGCGCGGGAGGCATCTTCAGTGACCTCGGTGGGGTCGGTAACGATGGTGTACCCGTGGCCGATCTGGTGAAGGTGGGGTTCGGGGGCGTCCTCGCGGCTGTCCTCGCCGCCGCCGTCGCCTCCGTCGGGGCGGTCCGATCCCGGGTCGCGTCGGACTAGATGCTCGCGCTTCCCGACCGTCCTCCGGGGTGAAAAAGATTCCACCCCGTCCGTCCGGTAGCCATCCTTTGACAGAACTGAGACACTATCGTTATGAGATCTCGGGTGCTCCTCGCCGCCGGCGCAACAGCGCTGGTGGCCGCGTCCTGCGCGCAGCCGGAGCCACAGGTGCTCTCCGAGGCTCCGCGCTCTGCGTCCGCGACGGAGATCACGTCGCCGACCACCACCGAGCGTGACGAGCAGCCCGGGAAGTTCATCGCGCGATGCGCGACCGAGGCCGACGGCGGGACGCCCGGCCTCACCATCTTCACCGACGGATCGCAGAACGTCACCGATCACTGCCTGAGCAGGTACTACATCGGGGTCCAGCCCGCTCCCGGGGCACTGTACGTCCCCGACGAGGAGGCCGGTACCTACGCGCCTCCCAGCGAGACCGCACCCGTCGAGACGACGGGCGAACAGTGGACGCCCGCCCAGCCGCGAACCGATATCGGGTTCGAGGATGATCAGGAGCTCCTCGGCGACGGGGAGACGACCGAGAATCCGGATGAGCCGGGCACCGAGGATCCCGACACGGACGATCCGGATACCCCGACGAGCCCGACCGACGGGACGTCGCCCACCTCGCCCACGACGCCGCCCACGACCGAGCCGGGCGGTACCGAGCCCGTCGTGACGGATCCGACCACTCCCGGGACCAGCACTCCCGGCACCACCGAACCCGGCGACACCACCCCCACGGGGACCGGCTCGTCCGAGCAGCCGACGACGGTGCCCACCGTGACCGAGGCGCCGCAGGAACCGCAGCCAGGCCCGCTGACATCCGTGATGTCCGCCGCCCCGTCGGGGTCGGTCGGCCCCACCGGGTCGCAGACCCCCACCGAGTCGGGGACGTCAGTGGGGCTCCCCGCATTCCGCTGGCCCGGGTCGTTCTGGCCGGGCGGCCCGCAGGGCTGACCTTCCGACGGCATGCCCTCCGACCGGGTGTGAACTCCGGCCGGGCGTGAACTCCGGCCGGACACCGCGCGCCGGTCTGCTGCGACGAGCGTCAGGCCTCGTTCATCCGGCGGCGCAGATCCTCGCGCTTCTCCCGTCGTCCGGCGTCGACCGCCGCGATATCGGAGTTGATCTGCGCGCGCATCCGGCTGAACAGCACCATCGACAGGGGCAACGCGATCAACACGGAGATGATCGCGGCGACGAGCACGGGGACCTGCACACCAGCCAGGCTGCCGATCCCGATGATGAGCAGCGTCAACGCCACCACCAGCAGAAGTCGGACGACGGTGTAGACAACCATGTTGCGGGCCAGTCGCGCGCCCGGCGCGGACCCTTCCGGCGCGGCCGCCTGGGTGGCCGTCCCCTCCGCGGGGCGTGTTGTCTCGTCTCGCTCGCTCATGGTCCCCAGGATACGTATCGTGGCGGCAAGGAGGTTCGAGTGATCTGGCTGTTCGCACTCATCGGAGTGGTGACCGTGGCGATCCTGCTGTGGCGGGCCTTCGGGCCCGGGTCACGGCCGGCTCCCCCACGGGTGATCGCCCCGGACGACGACCCTGATTTCCTACGGGATCTGGACCGTCGCAAACCGCTGGACCCCTGACGTCGGCAGCGCACGGGTCCCGGCGCAGCCCTGCCCGATGCAGCCCTGCCCGGACAGGTCTCGTCGGCCGGGTCAGCTGCGTGACAACAGGCGGACGATGGAGTCCACGGCGTCGCTGATCTGCGCCCCCGTTCGGTCGAACACCTCCGGTTCCCGGCCGATCGGATCCTCCACGTCGAGCGCGGGATCGTCGGTGTCGATACTCAACCTCGCCCGCGACAGACCCGCGAGCGTGACGGACTCGTCGGAGTCGGCGAGCCGAGCGGCCTCCAGGATCGTGTAGGTCTTCTTCCACAGCAACGGCGCCAGTTCCTGCACGGCATCGCGGTGCGCCCGGGTCGCGGTGAGGACGAGGTCGCGTCCTGTCAGCAGCCGGGCTGTGAGCAGTCGCGACGCGAAGCCCCCGCCGTCTCCACCGTACCCCTGCAGCACCCGCAGGGTCTCGCGGTGGATCTCCACGCCATTGGCCGCCCGCGTCCCCGCGGAGTCGACCGACACATCGAGTCCGGCTGCCGTGGCTCGCGCGGCCAACAGACGCTCGGCCAGCGGCGACCGACACATGTTGCCCGTACACACCGTCATCACCGAGATCGCCATGGCGACGATCCTAGTGCGCGCTGCGCGTCACTCCCCGCGCCACTGCGGGGCGCGCTTCTCGAGGAACGCGGACATGCCCTCCTGGGCGTCGCAGGTGACGGCGTTGGTGGCCATGGTCTCGGCCATCTCCCGGTACGCCTCGTCCTGGGGCAGATCGATCTGTCGGTAGAAGGCCTGCTTGCCGATCTCCAACGTCAGCGGGCTGGAGTCGGCGATCTGCAGCGCCAGCTCATCGACCCGGGAACGCAGGTGGTCCTCGGGCACCGCCTCGTTGATCAGCCCCCAGTCCACCGCGGTGGCGGCGTCGATCGTCTCACCGGTCAGCAACATCTGCATGGCCCGCTTACGGCCGATGGAGCGGGAGACCGCCACCATGGGGGTCGAGCAGAACAGGCCGATCTTCACGCCCGGGGTGCCGAAACGCGCGGTGTCGACCGCCACGGCCAGATCGCAGGTGGCGACGAGTTGGCAGCCGGCGGCGATCGCGTGGCCCTGCACCTCGGCGATGACCGGCTGCCGGATCGCCTGGATGGTCTCCATGAGCTGCACGCACGTGGTGAAGACCTCGCGCTCCTGCGTGAGGGTGCGGTCGACCATTTCACTGATCTCGTGCCCGGCGGACAGCGCGGGGCCGGACCCGGTGAGCACGACGACCCCACAGTCCGGATCGTCACCGAGGTCGCGGATCGCCGCCGTCGCCTCCCGCATCATCTGCAGGGAGAGCGGGTTGCGACGCTCGGGCCGATCGAGTGTGACGCGGGCGATCGGGCCGCTGCGCTCGACGAGGACGAAGGGGGTGCTCATGGGGCCTCCGGAGGGGATGAGGGGCTAGCCTCCCCTGGTTCTACCCCGCGGCGCCCGTCGACGGGCCGGGACGGGGCCGGGGCGCCCCCACCGGGGCGTGGCGAGGGGCGTGGCGCTCCCCTCTGGTCACCCCGGGCCCCGGGCCGGGCCGGGCCCGGCTCGGACCGGACCGGACCGGGTCAGTTCGCGGCGGCCTCGTGCGTGCCGTCGCACCACTGCTCGGCGGGGACGGTGTCCTTAACCTGGTCGACATGCTGACCGCAGCCGTCCCACGTGGTCTTGCCGCAGACGGGGCAGGTGACCGGGTAACACATAAGAATCTCCTCAGATCCGACGTCATACCCTAGGGGGTATATCCGTAAGGGTATGTCAGTTCTCGTCCGGCCGCCACTCGGCGTCGACCCTGGATGTGGCCTCACGCAGTCGTTCGACGTGGGCCCGGCACTCCTCCCACTGCGGGAGCCGGCCCGCGGCGGCGACGTCGAGCAGGCTCGGGGCGTCGCGGTCGCGCTCGCTCATGACGTGCTCGATCGAGGTGCCGTCGAGGGCCGATCCGGGCCAGTCGATCGCGATCTTGGGATCGAAGGCGTCGATGACGTGCTCGGCCCCGGGCCGCCAGCCCTCCGAACAGAAGTACATCACCGTGGATTGCGGCTCGAGGGTCAGGAAGCCGTGCGCCACGCCCTCGGGGATGTAGATCGCCCGCTGCTCAACGGAGTCCAGGATGACCCCGGCCCACTCACCGAAGGTCGGCGAGCCCACGCGGACGTCCACGACCACGTCGAACACCGTGCCGGACGGGCACAGCACGTACTTGGCCTGACCGGGCGGGACCTCGGCGAAGTGCAGGCCGCGCAGGACCCCCTCCCCCGAGACCGACACGTTGACCTGCGCGAGATCGAAACGGTGGCCGGTCATCCGACGGAAGGTCTCGTCGGTGAACGCCTCGTGGAACACCCCGCGGTCGTCAGAGATCTGCCGGGGGGTGATCTCCCACGCCCCCGACACGCTGAGCTCGCGTAGCTGCACTCCGGTCCCGCCTTCCCGTTGTCTATCGATCCCGGTTGCCCCCGGCGCCCGGGTGACGACCACCCTAGCCGCGCATGGCGTCCACGATCTGCGCTGCCGTCCACTCGCCGATCAGCAGGCAGCCCATGGCGTCGTCGTGGACGGAGGCGTCCTCGTCCCAGCCGGTGACGACGAACTGGAAGATGTAGGTGGCCTCGTCGTCGCTCCATCCCACGATCAGACTCGAGGTCGCCATCCGGCCCGGCTCGGCCGTGTACATGCCCCGCAGGTAGCGGTAGACGCTGCGGACGGCGCCGGCGGACTCGTCCCCTTCACCGGCGACCTGCTCGAGCAGAGTCCAGTCGGGCAGTGCGTCGGCGGTGGCGACGATCATCTCGACCGCCTGCTCGGTGTCCATCGCGGGCGCGACACGGGCGCAGGTGGCCACCGCGTTGGGTGAGAACCCGTCACGGTGCGCACCCGGGTCCACGTAGATCACCGCGGACGGCTCGGGCGATTCGATGCGCTGCCACGGCGGGCTGTCCACCCAGGTCAGCGGCTGTGCGGCCACGGCCATCGGTGGGCTCGCCTCGAGAATGCGACCGGTCGACGCGCAGTACTCCTGGATAGAGGTCATGTCCGGGTCCCCGCGCCCCGTCAGCCCTGTAGTCCCGCGCCGACGATGTGCGCGCCACCGTCGACGACGAGGGTCTGCCCGGTCATCCAGTGCGCGTCATCAGACAGCAGGAAAGCCACGGGACCGGCGATGTCGTCGGGCACCCCCAGTCGCCCGGCCGGCAGCGCCGCGGACATGGCCTCCTCGCGGCCGGAGTACAGCGCCTCGGCGAACCTGGTCTTGACCACGCCCGGGGCGACGGCGTTGACGCGCACGGCGGGTCCGACTTCTACGGCGAGCTCCTGGGTCAGCCGCATGACCAACGCCTTGGTGGCGCCGTACCAGCCGATCCCCGGCGACGGTGCCAGGCCGGCGATGGAGGCGATGTTGACGACGGCGCCGCCGCGCTCGCCGAGGCCCGAGTGGTAGACCTTCTGCGTCCAGGACAGGGTGCCGAGGGCGTTGACCTCAGTGATCTTGCGGGCCGCGGCGAG
This sequence comes from Dietzia sp. DQ11-71, assembly GCF_014144995.1. Taxonomy (NCBI): domain Bacteria; kingdom Bacillati; phylum Actinomycetota; class Actinomycetes; order Mycobacteriales; family Dietziaceae; genus Dietzia; species Dietzia sp. DQ11-71. The sequence goes on from NZ_JAALDT010000304.1 coordinate 8,761, forward strand.
GTCGATGTCCACCGTGCGGCCAAATGCCGGGTTGATCCCGGTGTTGTTGACCAGCAGGTCGATGGGCCCGAACGACTCTTCGGCCCGGGCCACGACCTCACGCTGGTGGTCCTCGTCGTCGCTCTTGCCCGCCACCGCCAGCACCCGCTCCGGTGTGCCGAGATCGGCGACGGCGTCGTCGAGCCCCTCCTGGCCGCGCGCCGTGATGACCACCGACGCGCCTTCCGCGAGCAGGCGACGGGCGATGCCCAGGCCGATCCCGCGGCTCGCGCCGGTGACGAGCGCGGTGCGGCCGGCGAAGCGGTCCGG
>NZ_JAALDT010000305.1:0-2213 GCF_014144995.1 Dietzia sp. DQ11-71
GTCCACGCCAGGGTGCCGATGATGACGACGGGTCGGGGGTCCAGCAGGTAGGCGGGAATCCGGGGGACCCCCGGGTCTGTCGACTCGTCCGTCATGACCGCGACGCTACCGCAGGCGGCGGGGCGGTTACTCTATGACGGTTCCTCACCCACAGCTCAGGAAGGTCACCAGATGTCGCAGAGCACCGGGGCCCCGTCGCAGCCCCCCACCAAGGTCGGGGCGCTCGATCGCTACTTCAAGATCAGCGAGCGCGGCTCGACGGTGTCCCGCGAGGTCCGCGGCGGGCTCGTCAGCTTCTTCGCGATGGCCTACATCATCATCCTCAACCCGCTGATCCTCGGCTCGGGCACCGACGTCGAGGGCAACCAGCTGTCGATCGTCGAGATCGCCGCGGTCACCGCCTTCACGGCGGGCGTGATGACCATCGCGTTCGGTGCGATCGCGCGGTACCCCTTCGCATTCGCCACGGGCCTGGGGATCAACTCGCTCGTCGCCGTCACCATCGCGCAGCAGGTGACCTGGGCCGAGGCCATGGGCCTGGTGGTCATCGAGGGCATCATCATCGTGATCCTCGCCGTCACCGGGTTCCGCACCGCCGTGTTCAACGCGGTGCCCGGCGAGCTCAAGGCGGCCATCGCCGTCGGCATCGGCCTGTTCATCGCGATGGTCGGTGTCGTCGACTCCGGTTTCGTCCGCCGCCTCCCGGACGCGGCCGGCACCACCGTCCCGGTGGGGCTCGGCATCAACGGGTCGATCGCCTCGTGGCCCACCTTCGTCTTCGTCGTCGGTCTCCTGCTCTGCGGAATCCTCGTCGCACGCCAGATCCGCGGCGGCCTGTTCATCGGCATCGTCGTCACCGCGGTCTTCGCGGTGATCGTCGAGGCCCTAGCGGACGCGGGCCCGTCCTTCGTCGACGGTGAGCCCAATCCGACCGGCTGGGGCCTCGCGGTCCCCGGCATCCCCGATTCTCTCGGGGGCATCCCGAACCTGTCGCTGATCGGCCAGGTGGACCTCATCGGCGCGTTCGTCCGCATCGGGCCGCTGGCCGCGGGACTGTTCGTCTTCACCCTGCTGCTCGCCAACTTCTTCGATGCCATGGGCACTTTCACCGGCCTCGGCAAGGAAGCCGAGCTCATGGACGACAAGGGCAACCTGCCCAACATGAAGGCCGCGCTGGTCGTCGAGGGATTCGGTGCCGTCGCCGGCGGTCTGACCTCGTCGTCGTCGAACACGGTGTTCCTCGAGTCCGCCTCCGGCATCGCCGAGGGAGCCCGGACGGGCCTGGCGAACGTCGTCACGGGCGGGTTGTTCCTGCTGGCGATGTTCTTCACCCCGCTGTACGAGGTCGTCCCGGTCGAGGCCGCCGCGCCCGCGCTGGTGATCGTGGGTGCGCTGATGATCTCGCAGATCAAGGCGATCGACCTGACCAACTTCGCGGTCGCGCTACCGGCGTTCCTCACGATCGTGGCGATGCCGTTCACGTACTCCATCGCCAACGGCATCGGGATCGGTTTCATCGCCTGGGTCGTCATGGCAACGGCCACCGGCAAGGGCCGCACCGTGCACCCGATCCTCTGGATCGTCGCGGTCGCGTTCGTCGTGTACTTCGCGATCGGTCCCATCACCGACGCGCTGGCCTGACCGGCCGGCGGGAGGAGCGACCGAACCGTGCACGTCGTCGACGTCTCCGACCCCGCCGACCCCAGGCTGGACGACCTCCGCGACCTCAACAACTCCGACCGGCGGCCCGACCTGCCCGGCGGGCGGGGACTGGTGATCGCCGAGGGCACGTACGTCGTGGGCCGCATGCTGCTCTCGCGCTTCCGGCCACACGTCCTCCTGGGTACCGACGCGCGGTTGCACCAGTTGCGCAGGGAGGCCGCCGCCGAGGGGTGGGACGCCGACGAGCGCGCGGGCGACGCGGTGTATCTGCGCACCACCAAGGACGTCCTCAGCGAGGTGATCGGCTTCCGGTCCAGCCGCGACATCCTCGCCGCCGCGGACCGGCCCGCACCACTGCCGGTCGAGGAGGTGCTGGACGGCGCGCGGACGCTCGTCGTGCTCGAGGGCGTCAACGACCCCGAGAACCTCGGCGCGATCTTCCGCAACTGCGCTGCCCTCGGGGTCGACGGCGTGCTGTTCGGGGCGGCGGCCGGGGACCCGCTCTACCGGCGGGTCGTGCGGGTGTCGATGGGACACGTGCTCCGCCTGCC
>NZ_JAALDT010000306.1:0-4733 GCF_014144995.1 Dietzia sp. DQ11-71
CTCGTCGGCTTCGGCGGCGGCCACGACGGCCTCGGACTCGGCCAGGTCATCGCCCACAGTGACCAGGGCCGCGACCCCGGCGAGCGCGGCGCGGTCTGCGGCGGCGCGCACCTCGTCGGCGGTGCGGTGTCCGCAGGAGTAGAGGTGCGTGTGTGCGTCGACGAGCCCGGGTAGCGACTCGGGCAGGACGGGAGTGGGGCGGGGCTTGCGCTTACCCATACGGTCGCCTCAGTCCTCCTGCTGGATGGGCGCCCAGCTCGGCCCGGTCTCGGCCAACTCGGGGTCGACCTTGGCGAACAGCGGGCTGGGCTTGGCCAGCGGGGTGCCCGGGGTGATCTCGGTGCGCGCCCACCGCGCCTGCTCGGCGGCGTAGTCACCCATGATCACCGGGTAACTGCGGCCCACGTCGGGCAGCCCCTCTCCGACGAGCTCGACCGGCATGTCGTCGGTGACCTCGTGCACCTGCGGGGCGGCGGCCCACACGCCCTGCCCGCCGATCGCGCCGTGGATCTGCTGCGAGGCCGACGGCAGGTACGGGGTGAGCAGCGTGTTGGCGTCGGAGACGACCTGCAGCGCGGTGTGCAGGACGGTGCCCAGGCGCTCGCGCTGGTCGGGCTCCTTGGCCAGCTTCCACGGCTCGGTGGCGGCGATGTAGCGGTTGGCGGCGCCGACGATGCGCATGGCCTCTGTGGCGCCGGCCTTGAACCGCGAGCGCTCGAGGTGCGCGCCGACGGTGGCGAAGGCCGACTCCGCCTCGCGCAGCAGCTCGGCGTCGATGTCGGACAGGGTGCCGGGCCGCGGGATCTCGCCGAAGTTCTTGTGTGCCATCGACACGGTGCGGTTGACGAGGTTGCCCCAGCCGCCGACCAGCTCGGAGTTGGTGCGACGCACGTACTCGTCCCAGGTGAAGTCGGTGTCGTGGTTCTCCGGGCCCGCGACCGAGATGAAGTAGCGCAGCGCATCGGGGCCGAACTCGGCCAGGAAGTCGCGCACGTAGATCACCACGCCGCGCGAGGACGAGAACTTGGACCCGGACATGGTGAGGAACTCGGACGAGACCACCTCGGTGGGCAGGTTCAGTGCGCCCAGCGCCCCGGGCTCGCCGCCGTGGGCACCCCGGCCGTCGTAGCCGATGAGCTCGGCCGGCCAGATCTGGGAGTGGAAGGTGATGTTGTCCTTGCCCATGAAGTAGTGGGACACGGCCTCGGGGTCGGTCCACCAGCGCCGCCACGCCTCGGGCTCGCCGGAGCGCCACGCCCACTCGATCGAGGCGGACAGGTAGCCGACCACGGCGTCGAACCACACGTAGAGCTTCTTGTCGCCGCGATCCTGCCACCCCTCCACCGGGATGGGGATCCCCCAGTCGATGTCGCGGCTCATCGCGCGCGGACGCAGGTCCTCGAGCAGGTTGAGCGAGAACTTGAGGACGTTGGGTCGCCAGTCCTTCCGGCCCCCCAGCCAGTCCCCCAGCGAGTCCGCGAGCGCGGGCAGGTCGAGGAACCAGTGCTCGGTCTCGATGAACTTCGGGGTCTCGCCGTTGATCTTGGAGACCGGGTTCTTCAGGTCGGCCGGGTCGAGCTGGTTGCCACAGTTGTCGCACTGGTCGCCGCGGGCGCCGTCGTCACCGCAGATGGGGCAGGTGCCCTCGATGTAGCGGTCCGGCAGGGTCCGCCCGGTGGACGGGCTCACCGCACCGGTGGTGGTCTTGGCGACCATGTAGCCGTTGGCGCGCAGGCCCCGGAACAGCTCCTGCACCACCGCGTAGTGGTTCCGCGTGGTGGTGCGGGTGAACAGGTCGTAGCTCAGGCCGAGGCCGGCCAGGTCGTCCACGATCACCCGGTTGTAGCGGTCCGCGAGCTCCTGGACCGGCACGCCCTCCTTCTCGGCCTGCACGAGCAGCGGCGTGCCGTGCTCGTCCGTGCCCGAGACCATGAGCACGTCGTTGCCGGCCATCCGCTGGTAGCGCGAGAAGACGTCCGACGGCACCCCGAACCCCGAGACGTGTCCGATGTGCCGGGGGCCGTTCGCGTACGGCCATGCGACCGCGGTCAGGACTGTCTTCGCCATGGGTTACAGACTAGTGGTCACGTCCGCGGGGGCCGGGACCGCGTCAGGCCTCCTCGGCCGCGGGATCCCGCGAGAGTGATTTGTGGATGGACACGCACAGCGCGATCAGCACCAGCACGAACGGCGAGGCGGCGATGATCGTCATGTTCTGCAGGCTCGACAGGGCGTTGCCGCCACCGTCACCGGCCACCAACATGATGATCGCCACGGCGGCGGTGAACGACCCCATGAGCATGACGAGCCACCGGGTCGGCTCCTCCACGCCGTGCTGAGCCATGCCGCCCATGACGATCGACGCCGAGTCCGCGGAGGTGATGAAGAAGACGGCGATGAGGACCATCGCCACCACCATGAGCACGGGCGCGAGCGGCAGCTCGCGGAGCAGGTTGAACAGCTGCGGCTCGAGTGCCCCGTCGCCGAAGACGCTGCGTCCGGCCTCCTCGAGATAGAGGGCGAAGCCACCGAAGATGGAGAACCAGACCACCGACAGGGTGCTGGGGACCAGCACCACGCCGATGATGAACTCGCGCACGGTGCGCCCACGGCTGATGCGGGCCAGGAACATGCCCACGAACGGCGACCAGGAGATCCACCACGCCCAGTAGAAGACCGTCCACCCGGAGAGCCACTCGGCGGCCTCACCGTTCTCGCTCACCGCGGTGCGGGAGGCCATGTCGAAGAAGTTCGAGAAGTAGGTGCCGATCGTGGTGGGGATGAGGTCGAGCATGAAGAACAGGGCGCCGGAGAAGATCGCCACGAACAGCGCGAGCGACACCGCCAGGATGAGGTTGATGTTCGACAGCAGCTGGATGCCGCGGCTGATCCCGGAGGCTGCCGAGGCGAGGAACACCAGGCCCAGGACCACGATGACGCCCACGACCAGGGCGATGCCGCCACCGCTGATCGCACCGGTCTCGTTGAGCCCGGCCCGGATCTGCAGCGCACCCAGCCCGAGCGAGGCGGCGGTGCCGAAGATCGTCGCGACGACGGTCGCGATGTCGAGGACTCTCCCCATCCACCCCGCGGCCCGCTTCTCACCGATGAGCGGCACGAACGCCTGGGAGATGAGGTGGCCGCGCTTGAAGCGGTAGGCGGCCAACGCGAGCGCGAGCCCGACGATCGCGTACATCGACCACGGGTGCAGGGTCCAGTGGAACGTCGTCGTGGCCATGGCCACGTCGTACTGCTGCTCCTGCCCCGGCGGCGGCTCCTGGAAGTGGGTGAGCGGCTCGGACACGCCGTAGAACATCAGCCCGATGCCCATACCCGCGGCGAACATCATGGCGATCCACGACCGCGTGGAGAATTCCGGCTTCTCGTCGTCACCGCCCAGGCGGATGCCGCCGAACCGGGACAGAGCCAGGTAGATCGCGTAGACCACGACCGTGGTCGAGACGAGGATGAACAGCCACCCCACCGTGTCCACCACCAACGAGAACGCCTCACCGGCGGCGTTCTCGAACGAATTCGTGTAGAACGAGCCCCAGAGCACCACGATGAGCGCGATGATCGTGGTGGGCACGAGGACCGTGAAGTCGACGCCCGGACGGGGCCCGCGCACAGGGTCCTCTGGGCCGTCATTCGACGCGTCGAAAGCTTTCTCTCGTGACTTTGGCATACGTCGAACCCTGTCAACAATCTAAGGTGAGCGCAAGATAATAACGCGCTTATCGGACCCTGGCGTGGGTTCGACGCCCCGGGGTGGCACGATCGGACGGTGCCCGATTCCACCCCCACCGTGCCGGCGCTCCTCCGCGCCCTCCACGAGCGGTCGCGGGCCCTCGGGATCGGCCCCCCGGCGGCGTTCCTCGGCGACTGGCGCGACTCCCCGGCGGTGATCATCCCCTCCGTGGACCTGCGGCCGAACCGGCCCGAGCAGGTCTTCTCGGTGGCCGGCGACCTCGTCGTCGTCGGGTTCCGCTCCTTCCCCGACCACGTGCCGGGCGACGCCCCTCTCCTGCCCGCGGCGGTCCGCGGCACGGCCACGGGCATGCTCACGCTCGCCCCGGACGGCCGGTGGCGCGGCGACGGCACCGCCCCCGACCCGCACGAGGTAATCCGACGGTACGGACCGCCGTCATCCGGGGGCACCGGTGACGACGAGGACGATGGCGACGACGACGACGAGGTCGGCATCCCCCTCACCTGGGCCGCCCCCGACCGTCGCGCGCACAGACGGGCCGTGGTCGACTGCCTCGAGGCGATCCGCGCAGGCGAGGTCTACCAGACCTGCCTGAGCACCCGCCTCGACGGCAGGCTCCGCGCGGACCCGCTCGAGACCTTCCTCTCCCTGGCCCGCCGCGCCCCCGCCGCGCGGTCGGCGTACCTCGAGGGCGAGTGGGGCGCGGTGCTGGCCTTCTCCCCCGAGGAGTTCCTCGTACGCACCGGCGACGACGTCCGCACCAGCCCCATCAAGGGCACGGTGCGCGCCGACCGCGACCCCGCCGAGCTCCTCGCCTCCGCCAAGGACGTCGCGGAGAACATCATGATCGTCGACCTCGCACGCAACGACCTCGGACGTGTGGCGGACGTGGGTTCGGTGAGGGTGTCCGACCTGCTCGCCGTCCGTCCCGCGCCCGGCGTCCACCACCTGGTCTCCACCGTCACGGCGCGGACCTCGGTGGACCACGACGCCCTCGTGGCAGCCACCTTCCCGCCCGCGTCGG
>NZ_JAALDT010000307.1:0-1656 GCF_014144995.1 Dietzia sp. DQ11-71
ATTGAACTTCGACTTGAACTGGTGGAGCGACCGGAACCCGTAGTAGGGCTCGAGTGCCTGACCCAGCAGATCGAGTCCGCGGTCGAGGACGGCCACCTCGTCGTCGTCGCCACTACGCGCCAACGGGGCACCGGACAACGAGACGTAGTCGGCGCCTTCGTCCTTGAACTCCAGCGCGGAGCGGGCGATGAGGAACTCGACCATGTTGTTCGCGCCGGGGCCGTTGCGCTTGCGCATGAGATCCAGGGTCCAGCCGCGTACGCCACCGTCGGGCTCGCCGCGGTAGACCGGCAGCCAGGACAGCGCCGCCTGGACCACCCCGCCGGAGTCCACGGCCAGCGCGATGCGGACGTCGTCGTCGAGCGCCTCCTCGACCGTGCCGAGCGTGAAACCCATCTCCGGCAGCTCCTTGTCTCCGACCCACTGCTCGGAGATCTCCCGCACCTGCGCCAGCACCGCCGCGGGTTGCTCGCGCAGTAGCCCCGAGACGTAGGTGGTGCCGCTCTTGTCCGCCTTGTTCATCGCGGACCGGATCTTCTGCCACTTCTTGCCCGCGAAGGCCAGGTCGGGAAGATCCATGATGGTGTCCTCGGCGATCTGCAGCGCCCGCCACCCGTGCGCGCGCATCCGGTCGGCCGTCTCCCCGGATACCGAGAACAGGCACGGGACGGCGGCCTGCGCCTCGGCGAAGTCGACGAACGAACTCAGCAGCACGTCGCGATCGGCGGGGTCGGCGACCGGGTCGGCCAGCGCGATGATGGTGCCGACGTGCATCCGGTACCCCACGACGCCCGCCGAATCGGGACCCGCGGTGCTCGTGCCCGCGCCGAAGAAGTAGTTCATCGGCTGCCACGTGATCATCCACGACATCGTGCTGCCGCCGTGGCGACGGATGAGCTCACGGACGCGCTCCACCACGTCGTCCGAGTGGACGCGCGACCCGGTCACCCGTCGCCGCACCCGCACGCCGAACGCGCCCCGGCCCACCACCAGCAGCACGGCCTCGCCCACCCAGAGCAGACCGGTACCGAGGGTGACGGCGCCGAGGGACTCGAAGTCCGCGGCGACGACCAGGACCGTGACGACGAGGGTGACCACCGCGGTGACCAGGGCATAGGCGAGGGCCACGCCCCACGCTGCCCGGTAGCCACGGCGCAGCAGCTCCGCCGTGGCCGCGGCGATGAGGACGGACAGGAGCATACCGACCAGGTTCACGTCCTCGGCCTCGGTGGGCCCGAGGGGGCCGTCGGAGGGCAGGAAGTACACCACCACGTGGACCGCGGCGATGAACCACATGCCCGCCGACACCACGAGCCGGGTCTCCCGTCGCGTCCGCGGCCGCAGGCCGTGCTCGGTGCCGGAGAAGAACCGCTCGCCGACGGCGAGGAACACCACGAACGCGATGAAGTGGGTGAGGTCGGCCAGGCTCCCGACGAACAGGAACGACACGATCACATAGCCGTAGAGCAGCGCCCGCGCGCGCAGTCGCCAGGGCGAGACGAGGGTGGCCGTGGCGGCGGCGAGCACGGCGATCACCGCGGTCGAGCAGCCGACGTCCAGCACCACCGACAGCTCCGTGGCCCACTCCCAGCCGACCGCGTCGCCGGGGACGATCACGGCGACCGCCCCGAGCACGCCGATGAGCTGCCCGCCGGC
>NZ_JAALDT010000308.1:0-1927 GCF_014144995.1 Dietzia sp. DQ11-71
GCCTTGTGCGAGCCCAAAGCGCTGCGCTACCGCTTCCTCCACGTGGCAGCCCGGCTGGTCCGAAGCGGCCGACGGCGGCGCGTGAAGATTCCCGAAACGTGGCCCTGGGCCACCGCCATCGTCGCAGTGTTCAACACGATCGCCGCGATACCCAAACCCGCCTGACCTCACCTGCCCGCCCTCGACAGCACCACCGGAGACCCGCCCACCGGCAGCGCCAGCCGGCACTCCTGCACGCCCACCCACGAATTCGATCCCGCCGTCACCCGACAGCAGCAGTCCTCACGCTCCGTGAATCTGGACCGTTCCCGCTCTGGTGGACACCCGGAGATGAGCGGTGAGTTCCCCCAAGATAGAGGGAGCGGATTATGGGATCTACTCGTCGGAGCTTCACTGCCGAGTACAAGGCCAACGCGGTAAGTTTGGTCATCGATGATGGCCGTGCGATCGCCGAAGTTGCACGCAGTATCGGCGTTCACGAGATGACGTTGGGGAAATGGGTGAAGAAGACTCGAGACGAGGGAAACGGTGAGTCTGACCGCCCGTTGAATGAGGACGAGCGGGCGGAACTCGAGCGCCTTCGCGAAGAAGTGAAGCACGCCCGGATGGAGGTGGAGTTCGCAAAAAAAGTAGCGACCTGGTTCGCGAAAGACCCGCGGTGAAATTCGCGGCTATCGCGGACTGGGCTGAATCCGATTCATATCCGGTCACGTTCATGTGTGCTCAACTCGGCGTATCGACTTCTGGCTACTACAAGTGGCGCGGCAAGTCGCGCTCAGCTCGAGACCTCCGAGACGACGAGTTAACAGCGCTGATCGAGTACCACTACGAGCACCTCAACGGCCGTCCCGGCGTTCGGCGCATGCGTGCGGAACTCGCCGCCGGCGGCCACCGGGTCTCGCACAAGCGGGTGTGGCGGCTCATGAAGGTCGCAGGTCTGGAAGGCCGCCACCCGAAGGCGTGGAAACGCACCACCGTCGCCGGAGACAGCCCCGTTGGGGCACCTGACCTCATCGGCCGCGACTTCACGGCGGCCGAGGCGAACACCAAATGGTGCGGCGATATTACTTACGTACGGACCTGGAACGGCTGGGCGTACCTGGCCACCGTCATCGATCTGCACTCCCGGATGGTCGTCGGATGGGCCGTGGCCGACCACATGCGAACCGAGCTGGTCACCGACGCACTGGACATGGCCATCGCTCGTCGTCGACCACCCGGAAAAGTCATATTCCACAGCGATCGCGGAACTCAATACACGTCCACCGACTTCGATAAGTACTGCACGAAAAACAATATCCGACGATCATTGGGGCGCACTGGCATTTGTTTCGACAACGCGGTCGCAGAATCATTCTTCGCGAGCTACAAGAAGGAACTCATTCACACGCGCCCGTGGCCCACTCTAAAAGCACTCAAAAAGAGCACATTCACCTGGATTGAGGAGTACTACAATAGGGCCCGACGACATTCCACACTGGGCTATTTGACACCAGCCGAGTTTGAACTAGGATTCAGAGACATATACGAACTCGCCGCTTAATTGCAGTGGCCACTTTAGCGGGAACACTCCAATCAGCGGGGTTAGTTCGATCAAGCTCGTCCCATGCGCACCCGCGTGGTGATGGACATGCCGGGGGGCCTGGTACCGGCGGTGTTCCTGTGGATCCTTGGGTTCGGGGACGAGTCCGGCTACGAGTGGCTGCAACACATCCGTAGGACTCGCCCTGAACGGTCACGCTCTTATAAGGTGCATCGACGACGTCAACGCGCAGACCGCCCGTTCGGACTCGGTGCACGGCCGCTAGCTGCGGCCGGCATTGAACTTCGACGACGACGAGGGCCTGCAGCTCGCGAGGACGAGCCGCAGCAACTACAGAGAAACCCACCTAGCCCCGCTGATTCACGGGCCGGTGTGACTGCTGCT
>NZ_JAALDT010000309.1:0-1682 GCF_014144995.1 Dietzia sp. DQ11-71
GGCGGGCGGACCGGCAAGCCGAACTCCCGCATCGATTCCGGGCCGAGCAGCACGGTGAGCATGCTCAGCAGTCGCTCGTGCCCCACCCGGGCGCGCAGTCGGGGCAGCGGTCCGCTGCGGTGGCGGCGTCGTTGGGACTCCACCAGTGCCTGCGTGAGCTTCGGCCCGGCCTCGGAGAGGCCGGCCTGGGACAGCAGGATGTGGTAGTTGACGCGGTGGCGTTCGCGCTCACCCTCGACCAGGTAGTGGTCGGCTACGCCCATCAGCCATCCGACGTAGCGCCACATGTGCATCACCGCGTCCGAGTCATTGCGGCTCACCGGCACACCGAGGGTTCGCACTCCGAGCAGAACCACGGCGTCGAACAGGCCGAGGGTCGAGGCCAGGTCGCTCTGGTTGATGGGCAGGCCCCAACGCTGGCTGTCCCAGCGCGGCTCCATGGCGTTGTTGACCACCGCGTGCATGGCCCGCACGTGGCCGGTCAGGCGCCACGCCTCACCGCCCGGCCGCAACCCGTCGGGGATGGACAGGGACATGGTCCAGTGGCTGGTCTCGGCCAGGCGGCGCAGCGTGGTCTCGCCGGTCAGGCCGCCGGTCGCCACCAGCAGGTCGGTGGGGCCGCCGAACCGGTAGCCGCCGATGAGGGACAGCTGCAGCAGGATGTCGGCGGCGTTCTGGCCGAAGCGCAGGTAGGCCTTCTGTCCCCGCTCGATCTTCTCCCAGTCGACCCAGTCCGGGGTGCCGGAGAGATGCGCGATGTAGTCCCGCAGGATCTGAGGCGCGTCGTCGGGCAGGCCGGCTGAGCCGGAGTGCAGCGCCTCGTCGAGCTGGCGGCGGGTCACCGCGCCGGGCTCGCCGGACCGCAGCCGCATGGCGCGGGCGAGCTGATCGCCCAGATCGTCGCGCTCGAAGTAATCGCGACCGATCCGGTCCATGAGCTTCTCGTCGAGGTGGCCCACGCCGGCGATGGGCTTGAGGGCGCGTCCGAGGCGACGGCCACGCTCCTCGCCCTCGCGGAAGCGCTGGGGGTACGGCATCACGGCGGCTGTCTTCTCGGGCGTCACGGTCATGACATGACTATGACGCGAGTTTTTACTCGCATACAATTCGCGTTCATGAGAAGGGTGCCTAAGCAGGCGAGATCCCGCGCGATGGTGGAGCGGATCGTGGAGGCTGCTCGCGTTGTGCTCGTGCGCGACGGCTACGAGTCGTTCACCACCAACCGCGTCGCCGACGAGGCGGAGGTCAGCCCCGGCTCGCTGTACCAGTACTTTCCGGACAAGTCCGCGCTGGTCGCGGTGGTCATGGACCGCTGGTCGGCCGAGATCTCCGACCGGGTCGCGGCATCGCTCTCGGCTACGGGTCCGGTCGACGTGAAGAGCCCGGCGACGGCCCGGTCGATCGCCGACGCCCTGCTCACCGCGCTCGAGGCCGACGCCGGTCTGCTGCGCATCATGTGGGAGGAGCTGCCCGCGGTGCGGCACCGGGCGGCGCAGCACGCCCTCGAGCAGCGGGTTCGCGAACTCCTGGCGGTCTACCTCGCGGCCGCCGGCGCCGCGAGCGGGGACCCGGCGGCCCGGGCGTGGGTGATCGTCATGGCGGTGGAGAACATCGCCGTGCGGTGGGTGCTGGACCGTCCCGCCATCAGCCGGGACGCGCTGCTCGACGAGCTCACCGCGCTG
>NZ_JAALDT010000030.1:0-7675 GCF_014144995.1 Dietzia sp. DQ11-71
TTCTCCCGCGCCTGGCACGAGCACGGGTGGCCCCCGCCCGGCGAGCGGCCCGACCACATCCCGTGGACCACCGCGGCCGGGGAGGGCCCACCTGAGGTCCCGGCACGAGCGGGCGGGACCGCCGCAGCGGGGGAGGCCGCGGCTCTCACCCGGTGGCGGGAGTTCCTCCACGACGATCTCGAGGCGTACGACGAGCAGCGGGACCGACCGGACCTCGACACCACCAGTCGGTTGTCCGCGTACCTGAAGTACGGGGAGATCCACCCACGCACGATCCTGGCCGAACTCGCCGACCACCCGGCCGCGGGCGGGGAGGGAGCCCGCCGCTTCGTCACCGAACTCGCCTGGCGGGAGTTCTACGCCGACGTCCTGTGGCACCGGCCACGATCCGCGTGGCGCGACCTGCGCGACCCGCTCGCGGGCATGCCCTACGACCACGGCCCCGGGGTGGAGGACCTCGTCGAGGCGTGGCGGCAGGGCCGGACCGGGTACCCGTTCGTCGACGCCGGGATGCGGCAACTCCTCGCCGAGGGGTGGATGCACAACCGGGTGCGGATGGTCACGGCCAGTTTCCTCGTCAAGGACCTCCACGTCTGGTGGCCGGTCGGGGCGCGGCACTTCCTCGACCACCTCGTCGACGGTGATCTCGCCTCCAACAACCACGGGTGGCAGTGGGTGGCCGGCACGGGAACCGACGCCTCCCCGTACTTCCGGGTGTTCAACCCGGTGACCCAGGGGCGGAGATTCGACCCCGACGGGGAGTACGTCCGGCGATGGGTGCCCGAACTCGCTCACCTGTCCGGGGCCGCCGCCCACGAGCCGTGGCGCGCCCCGGGCGGCTACGACGGTGGCTACCCGTCGCCGATCGTCGACCACGCCGAGGAACGCCGCGAGGCCCTACGTCGGTACGACCTGGCCAGGGACGCCGATCGCTGACCGGGCCGTGGGGCCGCCGGCCGTCACGTCCGATCCGGGCCCCGCTCGATCGTCGGCCCCCGGGAGGGTCCGAGGGCGCCGACCGCGGGGAGTGCCTAGGCTGGCCCCATGACCTCCGGCACCGACACCCCCCGCTCCGAGAACACGACCACCGGCCGTGAGGCCGACATCAAGCCCCGAAGCCGCGATGTGACCGACGGCCTGGAGAAGACGGCCGCGCGCGGGATGCTGCGCGCCGTGGGAATGGGCGACGACGACTGGGTCAAGCCGCAGATCGGCGTCGCGTCGTCGTGGAACGAGATCACCCCGTGCAACCTCTCGCTCGACCGGCTGGCCAAGGCGGTCAAGGAGGGCACCCACGCAGGCGGCGGTTATCCGCTGGAGTTCGGGACGATCTCGGTCTCCGACGGGATCTCGATGGGGCACGAGGGCATGCACTTCTCGCTGGTGTCCCGCGAGGTGATCGCCGACAGCGTCGAGACGGTGATGAGCGCCGAGCGGTTGGACGGCTCGGTCCTGCTCGCCGGGTGTGACAAGTCGCTGCCGGGCATGCTCATGGCCGCCGCCCGCCTCGACCTGGCGAGCGTCTTCCTCTACGCGGGGTCGACCCTGCCCGGGTTCGCGAGGCTCTCCGACGGGACCGAGAAGCAGGTCACGATCATCGACGCGTTCGAGGCCGTCGGGGCCTGTTCGCGGGGTCTGATGAGCCGCGAGGACGTCGACACCATCGAACGCGCGATCTGCCCGGGCGAGGGCGCCTGCGGCGGCATGTACACCGCCAACACCATGGCCAGCGCGGCCGAGGCACTGGGCATGTCGCTGCCCGGGAGCGCGTCGCCGCCGGCCCCGGACCGTCGGCGTGACGACTACGCCAAGGCCAGCGGTGAGGCAGTGGTGGAACTCCTGCGCAAGGGCATCACCGCGCGCGACATCATGACCAAGGAGGCGTTCGAGAACGCGATCGCCGTGGTCATGGCCTTCGGCGGGTCCACCAACGCGGTGCTGCACCTGCTCGCGATCGCCAGCGAGGCCGAGGTCGAGCTCACCCTCGATGACTTCGCCCGCATCGGCGCCAAGGTCCCGCATCTGGCGGACGTCAAGCCGTTCGGCGCCCACGTGATGACCGACGTGGACAAGATCGGTGGCGTCCCGGTGGTCATGCGGGCCCTGCTCGACGCCGGTCTGCTCCACGGCGACTGCCTCACCGTCACCGGCCGCACCGTCGCCGAGAACCTCGCCGACATCGCCCCGCCGGACCCGGACGGCAAGGTGCTGCGCGCCATGGGGGAGCCCATCCATCCGACTGGCGGCATCACCATTCTCCACGGATCGCTCGCCCCGGAGGGCGCCGTGGTCAAGTCCGCAGGCTTCGACTCCGACGTCTTCGAGGGCACCGCCCGCGTCTTCGAGCGGGAGCGCGCCGCGATGGACGCACTCGAGGACGGGACCATCACCGCGGGCGACGTGGTGGTGATCCGGTACGAGGGGCCCAAGGGTGGCCCCGGCATGCGCGAGATGCTCGCCATCACCGGCGCGATCAAGGGTGCGGGCCTGGGCAAGGACGTGCTCCTGATGACCGACGGCCGGTTCTCCGGCGGAACCACCGGACTGTGCGTGGGCCATATCGCGCCCGAGGCCGTGGACGGCGGGCCGATCGCATTCGTCCGCGACGGCGACCGGATTCGGCTCGACGTCTCGCAGGGCACCCTGGAGCTGCTCGTGGACGAGTCGGAGCTACAGACCAGGCGTGAGGGCTGGGAGCCGCTCCCTCCGCGCTACACCCGCGGTGTCCTGGCCAAGTACTCCAAGTTGGTGCAGTCGGCGTCCACCGGGGCGATCTGCCGCTGACCCCGGATGGCACGACGACACCCGGCCGCGGTTCTCCCGCGACCGGGTGTCTACCGGCCTCCGGGTCAGGCTGGTGTAACCCGAACACATTGCCCTCGGTGTCGAGGAAGTAGCCCTGCCAGGCCATTCCCGGGAGCGCGTGCTTGTCCAGCGCCACGGTGCCCCCGGCCGACAGGATCATCCGGGCGGTGGCATCGACGTCCTCGCACCCCACGGTCAGCACGGCGCCCCGGACCGGCGCCCCGGCCGCGGGCGGATCGCCGGTCCGCTGCTTGATCGCGCCGTTGATGCCGGGGGCGTCCTCGGGTCCGGTGGTCACCCCGAAGTAGGGGCTCCCGGCGTACTCGCTCCAGTCCTCGAACGTCCGGCCCAGCGCGTCACCGTAGAACGTGCAGGCCCGGGCCGGGTCGGAGGCGTGGATCTCGAAATGGACCGGTCGGGACATGGCGGTCTCCTCATCGGGTCGCGGGAACCCAGGATATCGCCGCGCGGAATCGTCCGGCAGTACTCAGTCCAGAACCGTGCCGTCATCGAGATGGGACAGCGACCCGCCCTCGGGGCGCTCGCCGGTGGCCAGGTACACGACCCGGTTGGCGATGCTCACGGTGTGGTCGCCGAAACGCTCGTAGTAACGGGCGAGTAGGGCCAGGTCCACGGCCGCCACCGAACCGTGCGGCCAGTCCTCGGCGGAGATCTGCTTCATGAGGTCCGCGTGGAGGCGGTCGACGGCGTCGTCCTCGGCGTCCAGGGTGCGGGCCCTGTCCGCATCCTTCTCGACGAGCAGGGCGGTGAGCTCGCGGGCCATCCGACCGTCGTGCTGCGACAGTTCCCGGATGAGCGGGACGAGCGGGGCGGGCACCACGGACTGCGGGTGGCGCCGTCGGGCGACCCGGGCGATGTGGCCGGCCAGCGCGGCCATGCGGGTGAAGTGCTCGACGATGTAGATCCCCGAGACCACCTGACGTAAATCGCCGGCCACCGGGGACTCGAGCAGGAGGAGCTCGAACGCGTGCTGCTCACTGGCCTCACGGAGATCCTCCAGTTCCGCGGCGCCGTCGATCACCTCGATGGCGGCGAGTTCGTCGCCGTCGAGCAGTGCCGCGGTGGCGCGGTCGAGCAGGCGGATGTTGGTCTCGCAGAAGCGAACCAGCTGGTCGGAGAATTCATCGAGCTTGGAATGGAAGACAGTGCGCATGACACGACTGTAGTGCCGGTGAGGTAACGGACGGCTTCCGTTCTCCCACTGTTCACCGCGCCGCCCTCCGGAAAGGGGGGCCCAGCCCGGGAATGAATAGACAGAACGGTCTGTTCTTACTAGCGTCAAGCCATCACGAGACGTCCGGAAAGGACTTGTTCATGACCCTCTTCCTCTACGAGACCACCCCGTCACCGGAGCAGCAGGCCGACCCCTCCGGTCTCGTCGACTCCCTCGCCACCGCACTGACCGCGGGCGGCGCCGAGGTCATCGAGACCCAGGTCACCAAGGGTGCCGCACGCGTCTTCACGATCGTCGAGCTCGCGGACGGCCCGAACGGTGCCTGTGACATCGACGCCCCCGTCCTCGACGCCGGAGCGATCGGAGCTGCCGACGTGACCGCGCCCGCGCAGGTCCGCCTGGTCGGCACCGACCTCGAGACCATCAAGGCCGCGCGACCCGACGCAGGCTACCTGGTCGAGTGGGACATCCCGGCGGAGATCGACATGGACACCTACCTCACGCGGAAGAAGGAGAAGTCCCCGAAGTACGCCGAGATCCCCGAGGTCTCCTTCCTGCGCACCTACGTGCGTGAGGACACGGACAAGTGCCTGTGCTTCTACAACGCTCCGGACACCGACGCCGTCGTCCGCGCGCGTGAGATCGTGTCCACCCCCATCTCTCGCCTGCACGAGCTGTCGTGAGCACCGCCGCGACGCAAGCCTCCGTTCTCGGTACGCCCCGAGCCCGGCTCACTGCCGGCGCACTCGGTGACGTCGACGTGGCGGAGCTCGTCGCGGTGATCGACTCGGTCGCTGCGCGGGCCTCCGCCCTGGACCGCGACGAGGCGGACCTGCGGGACGACATCGGCGCCCTCGCCGGGCTCGGCCTCTTCGACGTCGACCGCACCCCCGTCGCCGTCGCCGCCACGATCATCGAGGCCGTGGCCACGGAGAGCCTGGCGGTTGCGTTCGCCGCCTGGGCGCAGCGTATGACCGCCGCATACCTCCGCCACGCGGCGGACCGTTCCGATGCCGCGAGCCGGACCTACCGGGCCGTCGCGGACGGCAGCCGCCCCGGTGTCACGGGCATGGCCGCCGCCCAGCGGCAGGTCGTCGGACTGGGGAAGGTCCCGATCACCGCCACGCCGGTGTCGGGCGGGTACAAGATCGACGGACCGATCGCGTGGGCCTCCAACGTGTACCCGGACAGCACCATCGTGCTCGCCGCCAACACCGAGGACGGGCGAAGCCTGGTCCTCACCTTCGAGGCGTCTGCGCCCGGCGTCGAGATCCGCAGCGCCCCCGACCTGCTCGCACTCAACGCGACGGCCTCCACCATGATCGGCCTCGACGGCGTGGTGGTCCCGGATGAACAGGTGCTGGGGGAGGACCTCGCGGACTTCCTGTCCGGCGTGCGTCCCCAGTTCCTCGTCCTGCAGGCGGCGTTCTGCTCGGGCGTCGCCGCACGGTCCCTGACCGAGGCAGAGGGCCGGCTCGAGGGCCTCGGCGCCTTCTACTCCGACGAGCACGGCGAGCTGGCGGCTCGGCACGAGCACATGCACGCCGAGCTGCACCGCCTGGGGGCGACGCCGACGGAGGCCACGCTGGGCGATCTGCTCCTGCTGCGCCTCGACGGCGCGGAGATCGCGCCGGCGGCGACCCGGCTCGAGGCCGTCCTCTGCGGCGGCATGGGCTACGCCCAGGCCGCGCCGGCCAACCGCCGCATGCGGGAGGCGGCGTTCCTGCCTGTGCAGTCACCCTCGCAGTCCCAGCTGCGGTGGGAGCTCGACCGACTCGGGGTGCCCGCGTGACAGCCGGCGTCCTGACCAGGCCCGTCGCGGTGAGCGTGTCGGGCCTGCAGCACCGGCTGCCCGGCGGGAGGGTGCTGTTCGACGACCTCGAGCTCAGTGTCCGGGCCGGTGAGTCACTGGTCCTCCTGGGGCCGTCCGGGGCCGGCAAGTCCACTCTGCTGAGGCTGCTCGCGGGCCTCGAGGAGCCCGCCGCGGGCGAACTGCGGGTGGGCTCGACGGACACCGGGGACGACCGGGCGCACCCGTACGCGGTCGTCTTCCAGAAGCCGCTGTTGTATCCGTGGCTGTCGGTCCGTGAGAACGTGGCGTTGGGTGGGCGGTTCCGGGCCCTGCGCGGCCGTGTCGATCCCGCCCACGTCGACGGTCTGCTCGAGCATTTCGGGATCGCCGAGTTGGCCGACTCCCGTCCGGACCAGATCTCGGGCGGCCAGGCGCAGCGCGTGGCCGTCGTCCGTGCGGCGGCGACCCGTCCCGAGATCCTGTTGCTCGACGAGCCGTTCAGCGCGCTCGACCCCGTCACGCGGGCGGACTCGCAACGGTGGCTGGTCGGGGTGACCGCGGACCTCGGGGTGACCACGGTGATGGTCACGCACGACGTGGACGAGGCGCTCGTCGTGGGGTCCCGCATCGCACTGTTGGGATCGTCGGGTCGTGTCCAGCAGGAGTGGACGAACCCGTCCCACGGCTCCACCGAATCCGACCCGGCCTTTCGCGACAGCATTCTCGCCGCCTATCGGACGGCCTGACCCGGCGATGAGAGTCGAACCCGGGGCCCGCGGCCCCCTCCTCGACCGGCGCGCGCTGCTCAGGGCCGGGGGCGCCCTCGCCGTGGGCGCAGGTGCGGTCGGAGGCGCCGCGGCCCTCGGCAACCTGGTCACGACGGCCACCGCCCCGAGGGGTGTGGCCACCGATGATCTCCGCATCGGCTACCTCCCCATCACCGATGCGGCCCCGTTGTTGGTGGCTCACGGAGACGGCTACTTCGAGCAGCAGAGACTCACCGTCGGGCGGCCGGTGCTCTTCCGCTCCTGGTCTTCGCTCATGGAGGCGTTCCTCACCCGGCAGGTGGACCTCATCCACCTGCTCATGCCGTCCGCGATCCAACTCCGGTATGTCGTCGGAGCCGACGTCAGGGTGGTGGGCTGGAACCACACGGGTGGAGGCGCCATCACGGTGGCACCGCACGTGACGGATGTCGCCCAGCTCGCGGGCACGCAGGTGGCGATCCCGGGATGGTGGTCGATCCACAACATCCTGCTCCAGCGGGTACTACGCGCAAACGGCCTCACCCCGGTGGCGCGTCGCGCCCCGAGCCGGTCCGAGGGGACCGTCGAACTCGTGGTGATGGGGCCCTCGGACATGATCCCCGCCCTGGCCACCGGGTCGATCTCCGCGTTCACGGTCGCGGACCCGTTCAACGCCGGCGCGGTCGCCCAGGGTGTGGGCTCCCTGCACATGCTCCTCGACCAGGTGTGGCGGGATCACGCGTGCTGCGTCACCGTCGTTCACCGGGACCTGATCGACACCCGCCCCGACACCGTGCAGGCGCTGGTCGACGCCGCCGTCGCCGCCCAGCTCGATATCAGGGCGGACCGCAGCGAGGCGGCGGCCATCCTGTCCGGGAAGGGATACCTCCCGCAGCCTCCGAAGGCGGTCGAGGTCGCCATGGCAGGGACCGTTCCGGACCCCGACGGCGGCCCCGCGCGTCACCGGATCGACTTCCACCCGTACCCGTTCCCGAGCTTCACCTCCGAACTCGTCCGCCAGATGCGGACGACGGTCGTCGACGGGGAGACCCGCTTCCTCGACGGTCTCGATCCCTCGGGTGTCCACGACGAACTCGTCGACGACCGGTTCGTCCGCGCCGCCATCGCCCGCCACGG